>DSAR01000234.1 GCA_011046405.1 Chloroflexota bacterium
GCCGCGGTGAGAGATTAGCCACGAATCCTTCGACTACGCTCAGGACAGGTTTGCACGAATGGACACGAAAAACCCAAAGATTAGTGACAATTCGTGTAATTCGTGGCGAAAAATTGACCACTTGCTAAGCCAACCAGGCGAACTAGCAGAGAGCCAGAGGGTAAAGAACGCTTGACCCACGCTTGACTAATTACATAAATCGCGTTATCCTATGATACGTTCTTGGGGGTGGTTGGGGCCCGGTGGCTTCCCCGGTCTTCAAAACCGGTGGCGGGTCGCGCAGAGCGAGCCGCGGTGGGTTCGACTCCCATCCACTCCCGTAATATGTAATTTTCAACTGGCGTTTTCCAGTAAATCGTCATTAGCATTCGGAAGTCTCAAAAGGCGCATTGAACAGCCGATTTTGACGTGATAGTCAATCAACTTTGCCTCTGAGATGCTCGACTGAAGACTTCCGAATGCTTAAGTGGAAAACTCCAGTTTTCAAGATCGAGGATTACACAGAGATCCGCAGGGGGCCTATATAGGCCCCCTGCGGATCTCTGTATGGCAAATGTGGATCACGCGAAGTTGGTCAATCAGATGGTGCGTAACCTGGCCTCGGTCGCCAGCGATCTGGCCCTGCACGTCGCCGATGATCGGTTGCTCGTGCGCGCCCTCCGCACCGAGGCGGGCAGTGTCGAGGCCCACCTGATGACGCTCCGCTGCTTGGCGGAACCGGACGCTGGGCGTGGCCAAGTCGCGGGACACGGGGCACTTGGACCAGGTGCGAGAACTGATCTTGAGCGACGAGGGGATCATGCTGACCGACGTCTACATGTTGATGGGCACCCTGCGCTGGGAGCGGGAGGCTGAGAGGACGGCCGAGCGCGAGCGCGTCCGGGCCGAGATAGCCCGCCGGCGCAAGGAAATGGAATTGGCCGAGGCGGAGGCCCAGGCTCGCATGGCGACCATCCAGAGAGCTCTGGAGGTCCGCCGGGCCGAACTGGAGGTGCTCCAGGTGGAGACGGAAAGGCAGGAGCAGGCCTGGCGCGAGTGCTGGGCCGCGCTGCGGGAGCGGCGCCAGACGACTCCCGGGATGGGGCGGAATAGACGAACCCCCCATCAAGGATCGGACGATGAGAAGATACCGTGTTAAGGCTCTACTGGCCAGCCGGGCGTCCAATTCCGTCCACAGGCCCAGGCCAACCTTTATTGATTCTGGCTCGTCCGGGATAGGGCCTATTACGAGCGATCCCCTGGTTTATCGAGCTGAGGCCTACAAAACGTAACGGGGTAGTCACGAGAAAAGAGGTGAGATAAATGGAGAAGTGGATCAAGGAGATTTATAGCGAGGCTATCCTGGCCGAGGTGTTGGGCAGGTACGGCGTGCAGATCAATGCGGTCACCGAACTGGACGGCTTCGAGAGTTTCATCTACGAGTACGAAAAAGATGGTCAGGATTACATCTTGCGGGTCACTCACTGCGCGCGTCGAACCGCCGACATGATCGGGGGCGAGATCGACTGGCTGAACTACCTGGTGGATGGCGGCGTGCCCGCCGCCCGGGTTGTGTCCTCAGAGAAGGGGCGGCTGGTCGAGGTGCTTGACGCTCCAGACACGGGAGAGGCAGACGACGCCTACTTTTTGGCCGTCGCTTTCGAGAAGGCGCCGGGTACCTATCCCTCTGAAGCCGACTGGGAGGGTGGCTTGCCTGACCAACTGGGCCGGATTATGGGGCGAATGCACGCCCTGACCCAGCGCTACCGTCCCGGCGAGCCCCGGATCCGGCGACCCTCGTGGCACGACGAGGTAGCGGGCATCGCGGAGAAATACCTGCCGCCATCGGACAAGATCATCGTGGATAAGTTCAACCACCTGCTGGCCTACCTACAGGAACTGCCCCAGGATCGGGCGTCCTACGGGCTCGTGCACACCGACGTGCACGGCGGGAACTTCTACGTCCACGAGGGGCAGATCACGCTCTTCGATTTCGACGATTGCCAGTACGCGTGGTTCGTGTACGATATCTCGATGGCCCTGTTCTACGCCATCTCCCACGATTGCATGGGGGAGGAGGACGTCGCCTGGGCCAGGAGATTCTTCACAGAGTTTATGGGCGGTTACTATCAGGAGAATGTGCTCGACCCGGCCTGGCTGCGGCAGATTCCCTACTTCTTGAAACTGCGGGAGATGGATCTCTACATCATCATCCACCGCAGCTTCGACCTGGACGACCTCGACCCGTGGTGTACGAGTTTCATGGACCGGCGCAAATACAAGATCGAGCACGACATACCCTACGTGGACCTGGACTTCGTCCAGTTGACAGAGGTGTTTTGACAGAGACGTTCTGGTGAGCCTGACAAGACGGTCCATTTGAACCGGCAGGCCCTCGAGGCCGGGCTGGAACCGTCGACTATCATCACCGAGGGTCTGGCACCGGGGATGAATGTCGTCAGGGAGAAGGTCCAGACCGGCGCGGGCCAGCGCGATGTGCCCGTCGATAGCCGCGACGCGGCTCCACTGCCGGATGCATGCGATGCCCTTCGACAGGAACTGCTCCGCTTTCGGCAGTTCGTTACGTTCCCGCGCCAATTCTCCCAGCCATATCGACGGTTCGCCGGAGCAGACGAGCGCGGGGCACCAAGTCGCCGCGTATCGGCGGGACGTACGTAAGTGGTCAAGTTATTTAATCCCGAATCGGATCACGAATGGCTCGAATAAACGAATGGCTGCACTGAAATAACCCTAGATTTCACCACAGAGACACAGAGAGCACAGAGAATTTAACATTTTACTGGCTCTCTGCTAGTTCGCCTGGTTGGCTTAGCAAATGGTCAATTTTTCGCCACGAATTACACGAATTGTCACTAATCTTTGGGCTTTTCGTGTTAATTCGTGCAAACCTGTCCTGAGCGTAGTCGAAGGATTCGTGGCTAATCTCTCACCGCGACCATGCGAAATCCCAAAGAACCAAATTTTAATGCGCACCTCAATTTTTCTCCGTGTTCTCGGTGGCTCTGTGCTAAGGTGACCTTTTTTCAGTAGAGCCACAAATGGGTTTTCATCACCCAAAGTCACAATTCGTGCCATTCGTCCATTCGTGTGATTCGTGATGGAAAACAAACTCCCGATTACGGCTGTCTAAGTCAAGTGACCGGCTATGCGTTTCCAGTATAGCACAAACGGGCATGCCAGCAACAGGCGCGGTCGTTTTTTGACTTCGGGGACGTTTCCCGTTATACTGGCTCTGGGCCCAGCCCTTACGTTTCACGCGTGTGACTGCTCACCTTGTGCCCGCCGGATCACAATCCGGCAGTTTACAGGCGACGTGTTGGCTTACGTCACCACCCATGATGGCCCTTGCACCATCGACGCGGATTGTGATCCGCACTGCACACGTAGGCTGAGCAGTTACTCACGCGTTACGTTTATGCGCAGCATCCACCAACCGGGACGAAACACCCCCAAAATCGCACGGAGTGCCAGATTGGAAGACATCCAAACCCTATTCAACCAACCCTGGGACACGCTGCAGGCCGCGGCCTGGGCGGCGCGGGGTGCGCATCATCCCGATGACCTGGCCCTGGCCGTACCAGGCGGCAAGCGGTACGAGACCGAGCGCTACCGCAATACGCCTCACCGCTTCGCCAGCCTGAGCGTGACCGGGCACGATTGTGACCTGATGTGTGATCATTGCCGGGGGCGCCTGTTGCTTGGCATGCGGCCGGCGACTACGCCGGAGTCACTGCTGGAAAAAGGTCAGGCACTGATCGCCCAGGGATGCGAGGGCGTCCTCATCAGTGGAGGGGCCGGGATCGACGGCGCGGTGCCTCTCGAGCCCCACCTGACGGCCATCGCCCAGCTTAAGTCCTGGGGACTGCGCGTCATCGTGCACACGGGGTTGCTGGACCGGGCGACGGCCGAGGGGCTGAAGTCGGCCGGCATCGACCAGGTGCTCTTCGACGTGATCGGCGACGCGGTGACGATCCGCGACGTGCTGCATATGGATCGCACGCCCGACGATTACGCCCGGGCGCTGGCGACGCTGCGGGAACTGGAGATCCCGGTGGCGCCCCACATCGTGGCCGGTTTGCATTTCGGGCAGTTGCGGGGTGAACTGCGGGCGCTGGACATCGTCCGCCAGGCGGGGGCCGATGTGCTCGTCATCGTCGTTCTGCGGCCACTGCGGCACACACCGATGGCCGACGTGGCCCCGGTCACACCGGAGGCGGTGGGACGGCTCGTCGCCGTGGCCCGCCTGCTCAACCCGGACGTGCCGCTCACGTTGGGGTGCGCGCGCCCCTCCGGCCCGGCCAAGGTCGAGATGGAGCGCCGGGCGGTGCTGGCCGGCGTCAACGGCTTGGCCTATCCCGATCCCCGGACGGTGCGCCTGGCCGAGGAGCTGGGGCTGCGAGTGTCGTTCGTCGAGCGTTGTTGTACGCTGGCAGTTTGACAGAGTAGAGCGTGGAGAGAAGAGAGGAGAGATTGAGCGTGGAGGTTAGTGTGAAGGATCCGTTGTATACGTTTTTTCATCCCCGGGGGGTGGCCATCATCGGCGCCAGCAGTAACCCGAGCAAGCTCGGGCACGGGGTGATCCGCAATTTCGTCGAGCACGGTTACGAGGGAGAGATTTGCCCTGTCAATCCCAGGGGCGGGGAGATTTTGGGCGTGCCGGTCTACACGTCGGTGGCCGAGGTGCCCGATCCCGTCGATCTGGGCGTCATCATCCTGGCGGCCGACTATGCAGCGATGGCGTTGGAGGACTGCGGAAAGCGCGGGATCAAGGCAGTCGTCATCATCTCCGGCGGATTCGGCGAGTTGGGCATCAGTGGGCGGGAACGGGAGCAGGAACTCCGGGAGATCGCCCGTCGGTACGACATGCGCTTCATCGGCCCCAACTGCGTCGGCGTGATCGACACCTACGTGCCTATCGACACGACCTTCGTCCGCACCATGCCAAGCCAGGGGAGCATCGGTTTCGTCTCCCACTCCGGCGCGGTCTGCGGGGGAACGATGGATTGGGCCAACGCGGTGGGCGTGGGCTTTTCTCGCGTGATGAGCCTGGGGAACCAGGTGGACGTCGACGTGGCCGATTCCCTGGATTCGCTGGCGGTGGAACCCCACACCCGCGTGGTCGCGGCCTACGTCGAGGGACTGCCCAACGGGCGCAAGTTCGTCGAGTCAGCGGCCCGCCTGACGCCGCACAAGCCGTTGCTCGTGCTCAAGGCCGGGCGCACGCCCAGCGGGACGCGGGCCGTGGCCTCGCACACGGGAGCGCTGGCCGGGGCGGATCAGGCCTTCATGGCCGCGTGCCAGCGGGCGGGCGCGATCCCGGTGGAGGACCTGGAGCAGTTGATCGACGGCAGCCTGGCCCTGGCCTATCGCCAGCCGCCGAAAGGGACGGGTATGGCGATCCTGACCAACGCCGGCGGGCCAGCCGCGGTGGGCGCCGACGCGCTGGACCGGCAGGGACTGCATCTGGTGGATCTGAGCACCGAGACGCAGGCGCGCCTGCAGTTGGTCTGCCCGCCGGGCGCGCAGACGTCGAACCCGGTCGACATGCTGGGCGGGCCGCGCCCGGAGCAGTTCACCCAGGCGTTGAAGATCCTGGTCGAGGCGCCCGAGGTCGATGGCGTCATGGTGGTCTACGTGCCCCAGGCGATCACGCCGCCCCAGGACGTGGCGGACGCGGTGAGCCGCGTGGGTACAAATGGCCACCCAACCGAAAAGCCTATCGTGTGCAACATCGCCGGCGGTGGAGGCATTCGCCGGGCCGCCCGCACCTTGCACGCCCATGGCGTGCCCCATTACATCACACCGGCCCGGGCCGCCTTTGGGTTGGGGACGCTGTGGCGTTACCGGCAGATCCAGGAAAGACAGGAACGAGCCGCCGCTCATCCAGAACCGGTCTTGGGGGTGGATTATAAGCGCGTGCACGCACTCGTCGAGACGTTTGAGGAGATGTTTTGCGTCAATGGACGCCAGGCCCTGGATCCCCAGGCCGGGACCGATCTCGCCAGGGCCTACGGGTTATCGGCGCCGGTCTCGGGTTTGGCGGCGACGGCTGAGGCGGCGGTGGCGCTGGCCGAGCAGGCCGGGTATCCGGTGGCGCTCAAGCGGGTGGCGCCGGGCGTGGTCCACAAGGCGGACGTGGGCGGCGTCGTGCTGGGGCTATCGAGCGC
>DSAR01000312.1 GCA_011046405.1 Chloroflexota bacterium
ACCCTGGGGCAGATCGGCACCCTGGGGAATATCGGCACCTTCGTCGGCATCTCGGCCCATCCGCTGACAGCGACGGAGCAGATCGTGCACGACGTCCACGAGTTGGCAGGCGATTACTACGTAGCGGTCGCCGGGCACACCGAGGAGGCGGTGGGCAAGCCCTACACCCTGACCGCCCACATCGCGCCGCCAGAGTTAAAGTACGAACCGATCACCTACACCATCCCGACGACGTTCACCACCCCGCTGACCAACACGACGGTGGAGACGCTGATCCTGTACAACGCATCGCGCATGGCGGAACGCTACGGCGACGGGACCCTGATCCTGCCCTCGACCAGCCTTGACGATAAGATCTATGAACTGGCGGCCCATCCCCAGGTGAACGGTGCGGTGGTGCGCCTGGACGAATACCCAGAGATCGACTTCGCCTACGCGGTATGGGATGACGCGCCGGGCAACCCGATGGGGGCCAATTTCGTGGCCGCCCACGTCAAATCGCTCCTGTACCGGCTGGCGCCGGCCTACCCCAACCTGAAATACCTGGTGATCGTGGGCGACGACTGGACGATCCCCCACCGCCGGATACGCGACGAGGCGCTGATCTCCAACCAGCGGGTGTACGCTGGCGTCGTGTACGGCGCCGATCACCTCTACCAGTCGTTTGGATTGCGCTATTTCCTGACCGACGATTACTACGTGGGGCTGCTGCCCCTGCCCTGGCGCGGGCGGGAATTGTACCTGCCCCAGTTGGCGGTGGGGCGGCTGGTGGAGACGCCGGCCGAGATCGCGGCCGCGATATACGCTTTCCTGGCCCAGCCGACGCTGGCGCCGGAGGACGCGGTGGTGACCGGATACGACTTCCTGATCGACCAGGCGGAGACCATCAGCGCCACGCTGCGGGCCCAGGGGGTCGCCAAGGTGACTGCCCTCATCAGCGACGAGTGGGACGACGACGATTTCCGCGCTCACGTCTTCACCACGCCAGACGCGCACGACCTGAATTCGCTGAACGCCCACTTCTCCCACTACAGCCTGTATCCAACCGACCCCTACAGCGAGGTCTTTGCGACGGAGGTGGTCAGCACGACCGACTACGGCGGGGTACTGGTCTTCTCGGTGGGCTGTCACTCAGGGTTGAACGTACCAGACGGCAGCTCACCCTGGCCGGGGGTGGACACCGATTGGGCCCAGGCCTTCCTGCGGCAGGGCGCGCTCTTCATCGGCAACACCGGTTTCGGTTACGGCGATTCGGACCTGGTGGCCTACTCGGAACGGCTGATGGCCAATTTCGTGGAGGAACTGGGCCACTGGCCCGGCGGCGAGCGCCCGACGGCCGGCGAGGCGATGATGCGAGCCAAGCAGCGCTACTACAACAGCGCGGCGGCCGCCTCTCTGAACACCTACGACGAGAAGGTGCTGGAGATCATGACGCTCTACGGGCTGCCGATGATGGGCGTGCACATGCCGGTCACGACGACCCAGGCACCGGGCGAGGCGCTGGTGAACAACGCCCGCGCGCTGGCCCTGGGCAAGGTGAAGACGACGCTGGCGCGGCCATCGGTCCGGCAGGTGGGCGACGTCACCATCAGCCGGGAGCGCTTCGATTTCGAGTACGAGGCCCACCAGGTGGACGATCTGGGGACGTATTACAGCGTGGCGGGATCGAGCGACCTGCACGTGGCGGCCGGCCGGCCGGTCGAGCCGCGCGTGGGGCGGAACGTCCAGCGGGAAGGGCAGATCGCCCACGGCGCATTGATGCTCGGCGGCGCGTTCACCGACGTGGCGGGCGTCGACCCGGTCATCTCGCGCATCGTCACCGACGCGGTGCGCTTCAACGAGCCGATCTACCCGGCGCAGCAGTGGTACCCGACAACGCTGGGCGCGATCAACCGCTTCCTGGGGATCGACGGGCAGTCGCGGGACCGGCTGGTGGTGGTGCCGGGGCAGTTCTACGCGGCCCCCTTCGTCACGCTGACGGTGCCCACCACGGGCACGCAGCGGCTGTACCACGACCTGACCTTCGACGTGTACCACGCCCCCATCACGGCGACCGACTTCACGCCGCCGAGCATCTGGCACGTAGAGGCGATCAGCAACAGCGCGTCCCTGCGGTTCCGCGTGCAGGTGGAGGACGACAGCGAGGAGATCCTGCGGACGTTGGTGCTGTACCGGACGCTATCGAGCCGGCGGTGGATGACGGCGGAGCTGACCTACGAGCGCGCGACCGGGTGGGCGGAGGGGACGGTAGCGCCGGTGGACGAGCGGATCGAGTACTTCGCCCAGGCGGTCGACCCGAGCGGGAACGTGGCGCTGGCGCTGGATCACGGCGTGCCCTTCCGGCGGGTCAAACCGGGCGAGCCGCCCAAGATCTACCTGCCGCTGGTCGCCCGAAACTACGATCCCAGCCGGCCCGATTACGCGCATAAAGTCTACCTGCCCGCCATCATGCGCTGATGGATCTAGATGTGCATTTCATCAGTTTTTAGTGCCTATCAGCGAAACTCTCGTTTGGGGCATATCTACAAGTTGGGGGAGTGCAGATAGCCCTGTGCTTTTTTGCCACGAATCCTTCGACTACGCTCAGGACAGGTTGACACGAATTGTCACTAATCTTTGGGTTTTTCGTGTTAATTCGCGCCTGATTTGTGATGCTCCCCCAGGTTTGTATGCGCCCCTCGTTTTTTGTGCAAGAATTTCATTGGATAGGCACTATTGTTTCTGCAAACACTGCCCCGTATAGCTCTCCGCCATGCGCGCCACCTCCTCCGGCGTCCCCTCGGCGATGATGTCGCCGCCGGTGTCGCCGCCCTCCGGCCCCAGGTCGATGAGCCAGTCGGCGTCGCGGATGACGTCCAGGTTGTGCTTGATGACGACGACGCTGTTCCCCGCGTCCACCAGCCCGTGCAGCACCTTGAGCAGGTGGGCGACGTCGGCGGGGTGCAGGCCGGTGCTCGGTTCGTCGAGCAGGTAGAGCGTGCGTCCGGTAGCCTTACGGCTCAACTCTTTCGCCAGCTTGACGCGCTGCGCCTCGCCGCCGCTCAACGTCGTCGCCGGTTGGCCGAGTTTGAGATAGCCTAGCCCCACGTCCGTCATCAGCGCCAGGCGATTGTGAGCCGCCGGGACGTTGGCGAATAGCGCGGCGGCTTCGGTGATGGACATCTCCAGCACGTCGCTGATGGTGCGCCCGCGATAGGTCACGTCCAGCACCTCGCGCTTGAAGCGTGTGCCGTGGCAGGCCGGACAGCGCACCTCCACGTCCGGCAAAAAGTGCATGTTGACCGTCAACGTCCCCGCGCCCTGGCAGCGCTCGCAGCGCCCGCCCGCCGTGTTGAACGAGAAATGCGCCGCCGTCAGCCCGCGCGCCTGCGCGGTCGGCGTCTCGGCAAAGGTCTGGCGGATGGGCGTAAAGCTGTCGGTGTACGTCGCCGCGTTGGAGCGCGTGGTGCGCCCGATGGCGGATTGGTCGAGCGTGATGACCTTGTCCAGGTGTTCCCAACCGGTGATGGCGAGATGGTCGCCCGGCGGATCGCCTGCGCCGTAGAACCGCTGGCGCGCCGCCCGGTCGAGGATATCGAGCATCAACGACGATTTGCCGGAACCGGAAAGCCCGGTCAGCACCACCAGTTGGTTCTTGGGGATGCTCACCGTGACGTTCTTCAGATTGTGCAGCCGCGCGCCTTTGACCGTGATGGTGTTGTGCATTGGATCCTCCATTGGGAATGTTTGGTAGACAGTAGACAGCGCCCGTCTAATGTCTACCGTCATGATACAACCCTGGTGTGCAAATGGAGGGTTATGCGCGAACACTTGTACAGCGCCGGTCGCTGTGTTTTCCGTGCAGCCGTCATTCCGCGGCGAGGTTATCAAAGTAGCCCTGGATATATACGATGGGCGTGCCTTTGTCGCCGCTGCCGGAGACCAGGTCGCACAGCGAGCCGATGAGGTCTGTCAGCCGGCGGGGCGTCGTACCCTGGGTTTCCATAGCGCCGCTGAGGCTCGCCTTTTTTTCCTTGATCTGTGCGACGATGGCCGCGTGCAGTGCTGGCCCGGTCAGCCCGGCGAATTGGTTGTCCACCAGGTATTTGATCTTTACTTCGTTGGGTGTACCTGCCAGGCCGGTCGTGTACGCCGGAGAGACGACGGGATCGGCCAATTCCCAGATTTTGCCCACCGGGTCCTTGAAGGCGCCGTCGCCATAGATCATGATCTCTACGGCTTTCCCTGTTTTTTCCTTCAAGATGTGTTGAACACGGTCGACTACGGCCTGACCGTCGCGGGGGAAGAGTTTCACGGTCTCCTCGGTGGCTTTGTTGGAACCGAGCAACCCGTATTCTGGATGGTAGCCGCTGCCATTGACGGAAGAGGCCAGGATTTCGTCCAGTCCGCACACCGTTTTGGCCCCGGCGGCGAGCAAGCGCCGTTTCGTGCGCGCGCGGGTGTGGATGTCGCACGCCAGCACGTTTCGGATATGCGCCAGGATGGCTTGCGGGTGATTGGAAAACAGGATGGTGCAGGTCGCGCCTTCCGTTTCCACCAACGAGCGGTAATACGCAACGTAATCGACGCCGGTAAAAGGATGCACGGCGCCGCCGAACGCTTGCGCGAATTCGCTCTCGGTCAGTTCGTCGACCCAGGGATCGATGCCGCGCTCGTCCAACAACTCTGGATCGAACAGTTGGTTGCCAACTTCGTCGGATGGGTAGCTGAACTGGATCACGAGGCGTCTTGTGCTGCGCGCGATGCCTTTGAGCAGGACCGCAAAGCGGTTGCGGCTGAGGATGGGGAATACGATTCCCAGGGATTCGTCGCCGAATTTCGCCTTCAGATCGGCGGCAATCGCATCTACCGTGGCGTAATTCCCCTGCGCCCGCGCCACAATCGATTCGGTAATGCCGACCACGTCGCGGTCACGGATGGCAAACCCCTCCGTGGCGGAGGCCTTGAGCACACTGTCGACCACGATCTCTTCGATGGCGTCGCCCTCGCGCACGATGGGGGCGCGGATTCCTCGCGCCACAGTTCCTACGTATCGTTCCATGTACGTGATCCCTCCAAAAATAGAAAAACGGCGCGTATGGAAGATCCGGTTGAGAAACGAGCCCGTCGTTAGCGACGTCCCAGCGCTGGTGATGGTTGGCGAGTTCGACCCGATCACGCCGCCCGCCTGGGCGGAGCGCGCCGCCGAAACGCTGTCCCACGGTTACTTCTTTGAATATCCCGGCGTGGAACACGGCGCCAGCGCCTCGCCCGGTTGTCCGCGCCAGATGATGATCGCCTTCCTGGACGATCCCACCGCCGTGCCCGACAACGCCTGCATCGCCGATATGCGCCAGCCCTGGTCCCAAACATCGGAGACGAGGTGATAGAGATCGGCCTTAGCGCTCCCTTTCGTCCCGACCGGGCCAACCCAACCCGATCCGGCCCCGCTCCGGTTCGACGCGCAGGATCTCCACGTCGATGACGTCGCCGACCTGCAGATTTTCCCCCCGGGGGATCTTGCTGCGGTGGAGCAGTCCATCGTGCTTGACACCGACGTCGACGAAGGCGCCGAAATCGACCACGTTCCGCACGGTGCCCTTGAGCCGCATGCCGGGATTCAGGTCCTCCATGTTGAGCACGTCGCTGCGCAGGATGGGCACGGGGAGGTTCTCGCGGGGATCGCGCCCCGGGCGAATCAACTGTTCGAAGATGTCGGTCAGGGTCGGGACGCCGGTGTCCAGATCGGCGGCGAGTTGCTCGATAGAGCGTCGTTCCTGCAATTTGAGGAGCGCCGGTTCCCGTTGGGCCGGTGGCACGTGGTGGGGGAGTTGGGCCCGGGCCAGCACCGCCTCGGCGATGGGGTAGCTTTCGGGGTGAATGGCGCTGGCGTCCAGGGGGTTGACGCCATCACGGATGCGGAGGAAGCCGGCCGCCTGCTCGAAGGTCTTGGGTCCCAGGCCGCTCACCTCCTTGATTGCCTCGCGGGTGGTGAAAGGGCCGTGCTCGTCGCGATAGGCCACGACGCGCTGGGCCAGGGTGGGGCCGATGCCGGATACGTGGGTCAGGAGGGCGGGCGAGGCGGTGTTCACGTCCACGCCCACCCGGTTGACCACGCTCTCGACCACGCTGTCCAATGCCTCGGTGAGCCGGGTCTGGTTGACGTCGTGCTGGTACATCCC
>DSAR01000371.1 GCA_011046405.1 Chloroflexota bacterium
GACTACACGGGATGCACGTGTAACCCAGGCCAGTCCACGTCCCGACGTTTTCCAGGCCAATGGCCAGGCGATGCAGGCCGCCGATCAGACCGGCGATAACGCCCACCAGCGGGCCGCCGACCAGGCCGGCGATCATCGGTCCGGCGTCACGGACGTTGATGACCGCGTCGCCGATCTGGGTGCCGCCCAGGGTGCCGTAGATTGAGAACAGACCGAAGACGAGCGCCATGGGCACGACGTCGCGCCAGCCGGGCCGTCGCTCGTCGTCCAGGTAGGCGCGAAAGAACCTCGCCCGGGAGACGACGTATCCCAGCAAGACGATGACGCAGACTTTTTCCAACAGGTTGATGACGAGGTCCATTATATCTCCGCCTCGATGAAGGTGGCGATCTTCTGGATCTCCCGGGTGATGGGATGGTCGGGGTAGCGGAGCGAGAATATCGCCGCCGATTGTAGGGCAGCCACGTCCTCCGAGAGCGGAATGATGGCTGCCACCGGCGCGTCGTAGGTCTGCTCGACCGTCTTCTTCAACTGGACCGGATCGTAGATCGAGATGGCTTTATTGACCACCAGGCACAGATGGGGGACGTTCAGCTTGTTGGCGACGTCGACCGTCACGGCCGTCCCCTGGAAATCTTGCTGGTCGGTGCGCAGGATGACGATGAGCAAATCTGAGAGGGTGATGGAGAGGAGCGTTTCCTCGTTCACCCCAGGATGGGTGTCGATGAAGAGGTAATCGAGAGCAAGTCTGTCGATCAGGGTTTGAAACCCCTGGTTCAGGAGACCCACGTCGTACCCATCCCGCAGAATGCGCGTAATCTCACCGATGCGCATACTGGAGGAGATGAGATAGACGCCGCCTGCCATCAAAATGATCTCTCCCTTGCCGACCTTGGCGCTCACGTCGTAGGCTGCATCCTCGATCTCGCAGCGGCCCCACAGGTAATCGTTGAGCGCATGGTCTATATCTTCCTCGTCCATTCGGAAAAGCACGTGGATGCCGGGGGAATTGATGTCGGTATCTACGACGCCCACGCGATACCCCTGCCGGGCGATTTGAACGGCGACGTTGGCCGTGATATTCGATTTGCCCGTGCCGCCCCGGAAGGAGTGGATGGAGATGATTTTAGCCATATCGAAGCCCTTTCTAATCTTCAACCTGTAATCTTCAACCTTAAATTCACTTCCTACATCGCTCGATTCACAAAATCTTGTCGTACAGGTCATGGATCTCGCGGGGCTTGGCCCGGGTCAATTCGGCGATCCGGTCGTTGGCGGCGCGGAGGCGTTGGCTGAGGACGTGGATCAGTTCCAGCGACAGATCGGGTTGTTGGCGGGCCAGGGCCACGAGGGGTTCCCGGCGCATACTGAGCGCGATCGTATCCTGTATAGCCCGCGCCATCGCCGAGCGAGGACTGCGGTCGAACAGGGACATCTCGCCGAAGTAGGCGCGGGGTTCGATGGTCGCCAAGCGCACGGTAGAACCGGTGGGCTGCTCACGATCGGGTCGCTCAATGTCATCGCTCCCCTGTGCGTCAGGGGCCCGTCCCCCGGCGGCCCGTCCTGTGGCGGCCCGTCCTGTGGCGGCCCGCTCAATCGCCACGCGCCCGCTGACGACGACGTACATCACACCGCCGGGATCGCCCGCGTCGAAGATTCGGGATCCCTGGGGAAAGAACACCTCCTCGCAAATGCTGGCGATGACCTTCAGGTGCTCGATGGTCATCCCTTGAAAGAAGGGGACGCCTTTCAAGAAGATAATTCGCTCGATGTTCGAGAGCATGTGGACCTCCTCGGCGGCGTTCGCGCGACGACGTGAGTTGAAGTCAGCATCTGCACCGGATAGCGTCCGTTGGGCGGCTTGCGCGGCCAGGCGTACATCTTTCACAGGATCATGTAAACCTTTTTCCAGCAAGGACTCAATTTCCGCCCGGGTCAGGGGCGGTGCGGGTGACTGGGTATCGGGTTCAGTCATCGTTCTCCTTTTTCTGATGCGGTGGGGACGCGCTGTTTTCATCCTCCTCCCGCGCTGGGTCGGCGCTTGGGTCTGGCGCGAGTAGGCTGTCGAGAATGTCGGTCGAATCGGCTGGGGGCGTGTTGGCTTCCCCTAAGGGAGCAATGAGCGCTTCTAGAAGCTCGGTCTGGGGAGCGGACGGCGTTCCTGTCTCGATTTTCTCGTGCAGGTCATCGAAGATCGCGGCCGCCCGTGAGCTGAGGGATGTCTGTTTCTTGTCTCGCTTCCGCGATTGATTGACGACATCTTCTGATCGCGCTAGTTCCGTACCGATTTCTCCCAGGGCAAAGGTCACGACCGCCCGCACCCATGGGTCATTGGGATCGCTGACCAGGCGGCGGATGGTCTCGGCCGCTTCGCAGCGCTTGATGTTCCACGTCGCCTCACCGATGCGCTGCAGATCGACTCGCGAGCGCCCGGGATCGAACAGGGGCGCGATGAGTTGGGCTGTCTGGGGATTGGTCAGGGATTCCAGGGCCTCGACGGCGTTGGCCCGCACCAGGTCCACGTCGCTGGCGAGGGTGTCGGCGACGACGTCTATCGCTTCTGGCTCGTGAATGGCCGCCAGGAGGTGGAATATCTCGGTGGTCAAACGGGCGTTCCGTTCGTACAGCATGGATTGCAGTACGGCGATGCTGTCGTGTCCGGCGTAAGAGGCCAGGGCCTCTGCGTAAGAGACGTTGAGGTACACGGCCCGCAACGTATCGTCGATGCGGGCGACGACGTGATCGCCGAAGCGCTCCCGGTCGATGCGGCTGAGAACGATGGTAGCCATTTTGCGCAACTGCGGGTCCTGGGCCTGGAGCGCTGGCGTGAGCAGTGGCACGACCGGCTGGCCCACGTCCACCAGCGCGCCGGTCGCCGCTTCGCGCACGCGCGGGCTGGCGTCGGTCAGCAGGTGGACCAGCATCTGGTGGGTCTGGGGTGAGTCGATGCGGGCCAGGATGTTCAGCGCGGCCCGGCGTACCCGCTCGACCGGGTCGTGCAGCAGCGGGGGCAGGTGGGCCATCACCGAGCGAACGACGGGTTCGGGCATCCCGTCTTGCGTCAGGGATTCGATGGCCAGGGCGGCCTGCAGGCGCACCGGATCCCCTTCGTCGGCCAGGTAGGGGGCCAGGTTGCGGATGAAGCGCACGTCGCCGATCTGGCCCAGGACGCGCACGCCCCGCGCGCGTCGTTCTGGGTCCTCGTTTTCCAGGAGCCGGGTCAGCGCCTGGACGGCCGAGGCCATGTAGAAGAAGTCGCCGGCCTGGGCCAGGGCAGGGATG
This sequence comes from Chloroflexota bacterium, assembly GCA_011046405.1. GTDB lineage: Bacteria > Chloroflexota > Anaerolineae > B4-G1 > B4-G1 > DSAR01. The sequence goes on from DSAR01000371.1 coordinate 3,283, forward strand.
ACCTGGGCGCGCACGTCGATGTCGGGATCGTGGAGCAGATCCAGGGCCGGGGCCAGGAAACGCTCGCTCTCGGGGCCGGCCCAGCGTTCCAGCGCGGCGATGGCCGCGCGACGCACCCGCCCGTCGGCGTCGTCGAGGCAGCGCTCGTACAGGCGGGCCGCCTCGCCCGTACGGGTATTGCCTGTTGCCAGGATGTCGATGATGGCTGCGCGCACGGGAGCCTCGTCAGTCGCTCGAAGCACCTCGGCCAGCGCCGGCACCGCGCTATCGCCCCCGACCTCGTTGATGATCTGGGCCATGAAGATCGTGAAATCGCTGCTGGCGCTGGATTGAAGCTTCTGAGTCAGCCAATGGAGCGTCGTCGCGTCGGTGACGTGCAGGTTGGCGGTGGTGTCGTTGGCGTTAGCGAACAGGGTGGCGAAATCCTCCTGCTCGAGCAGCGTGACCAGCGCCTGGGTGTACTGCCGGCGCAGGATGGCGCTGGCGGCGACGTAGGCCAGCGCCGTCATCCCGATGAGGGCGGATAGGAACCAGGCGCTCGTCCTGAAAGGCATCAGGAGTAAAAACCCACCTAACAACGATCCCGCCGGGGCGATCAGGCCGTCGATGAAAGCGCGAGCGCGTCCTTTCATCTGCAGGGGAACCGCGTTGTAGAGCAGGTTGTTGGTGGGGTTGTGGAAGACCCGGAGCAGGATTTTCCGGTCGACGTAGGCCAATGCAGCGGTCACGATACCCGGGCGGGCAACGAGGGCCGCGCAGGTTGCCAGGGTGCCAACAGGAAAGACGAGGTTGGCATTCCCCAGCCCCAGCCGGGCGACCAAGCGGCTGAACAGGAAGAGTTGGAAGGGCAGCAGGATCAGGCTGCTCCAGGCGCTCAACTGGCCCAGGAAGTTGGATAACGCCTCGGGTGAGGCGAAGGCCCCCGGTTGGGCGAATATCTGGCTGGCCCGGAATTCCAGGAACGCCATCAGGATCATGAGCAGTAGGGCGGATAGCGCCATCCAGCGCAGATAAGGGGATCGGAAGACGTAACGATACCCTTCTTGGACGTTGCGCAGGAAGGACTGGCGTTCGGTCTCCCGATTGGCCGCAGCCGGGCGTGACGGTTCCTCGCCGGGCCTGTGGGTCTTCAACGCACGGGGCATGAGCCAGGCCAGGAAGGCGACGGCCAGTAACGTCGCCGTCCACAGCCAGATGATGTTCCGGGACGCCATCGTCGCGTTTAGCAGGCCGATCGTCTGCCCTGCGATGATGATGGCGAGGCGGGGGGCGGTGATCAGGACGGGGACGATACGCTTGGCGGCGCGGGTGTCGTAGAAGCTGTTGACGTAGGTCCACCACTGGAGGTTGAAGACCTGGCGGACGACGATGGTCAGCAGATAGAGCATCTGGTACGCCAGGTCGGTCACGGCTGGCTGCCCGGATTGGAGCAGGAGGCGGCCAACGCCGATAGGAACCGCGCTGGCCAGGATGACGTAGATCAGCAGCCGGTCGTTAGCGACGCGGTCGACGAAGAGGGTGTAGATGGCGACGGCGATGATGGACACGATGGCGTTGGCGACGATGATGTAAGGCAGGTTCTCGACGCCGACCTCGATCAGGAAGGCGGCCTCGACGCTGAGCCCGCCCCAGGTGATGCCCAGGACGAACAGGAAGGCCATCGCGTAGAGGAACGACAGCCGGGGCCATTCGGCGGTCTGGAGATTGAACAGGCGATTGAGGGAGCGGATTAAGGTCATGTTTGTTGGTATATTGGTAGGTTGGTAGGTTGGTAGGTTGGTATATTGGTAGATTGGTATGTTGGTAGGTTGGTAGGTTGGTATATTGGTAGATTGGTATGTTGGTAGGTTGGTAGGTTGGTAGATTGGTATGTTGGTTGGTTATGGGATTTCTTGGGCGACTAGCCAGGTGTGGATGGTCTGGGCGATTTCGCGGTAGTTGTGTTCCATCATCACGTTGTGGCGGGCGCCCTCCGCCACCACGTAATCGGCGCCGTAATGGGCTGCCGAACGGCGTTCGGCCGGCTCCACCAGCAGCGGATCGTCCTCGCCAGCGATCCACAACATTGGCGCGCGCACGCGCTCCGGCGGATGCCAGAAGGGTGGGTTGTGCTGGTACATCACGATGACCGATTCGGGTCCCAGCCGGGGTTGGAGTTCCGATAGGGGTACTGCCGCCTCTGGCCCGACCAGGAAGCGGACGGCGCTGCCCGGCGCGTCTCGCTTCATCGGCGTCGCGTCCCAGGTCGTCAGCATCAACAGCACGCCCCAGGGATCGTACGCGATCAACTTCAGCAGGCCATCCTTGACCATACTGTGGGAAACCCACGGCGCGACCAGCACCGCCGCTGCTAGGTCGTCGTCCACGTATTTCAGGTACCACTGGGTCAGCGCGCCGCCCATACTGTGCCCCATCAACACGGGCGGCCGCTCGTGCCGCGCCATCTCCGCCTGCAAGAAACCCAGGTAATAGTCCAGCGTGCAGCGCGGAATGGGCCGTTGGGTGGGCGAAGCGGCGTGCCCGGGCAGGCTGTGGGCGTGGGTCTCCCATCCCCATTCGGCGAACAAGGCCTGCCAGAGTTCCCAGCACCAGGCGCCGTGCCACATCCCGTGCTGCATCACGATGGGGGTCTCGAAGCGCCGCTCGTTTGGGGTGTAGACGATACGCTCGATCCCATCTTCGACGGTGCGCGTCCGGGTGTAGGTCTCCGTCTCGGTGGTTTCGAAATCGAGCAAGCCGGGCGGCGCCACGTTGGTCGGGGTTTCAAGCGTCAGTTGGACGTCCCCGTGGATCAACTGCCACAAGGCCCACGCCTGCTGGGCCAGGACGTAGCCGGTCAATCCCCCCAGGCCCAATCC
>DSAR01000009.1 GCA_011046405.1 Chloroflexota bacterium
CAGCGCGCCCGCTACCGCAACCGCGTTGCCCGCGTGGTACACGGCGGCCGCGGCGGAGAAAGAGACGCAAAAACCGGCGACAGCCTCCCCGCACAGCGCCCTCCCGGCCTGGTTCGAGGCCAGCCAGCCCAAATCGCCGCAACCGGCGCCCGTCCAGCGCAATCAAATCTTCAGGGAGATTTCGAACTCCTTGTTGACGGTCAACGTGTTCGGGCCAGCGTCCGCCAGCATCGGCGCGCCGCCCGGCGAGGGGGAGATCTACACCGCCGTCATCCGCAACGACTCTTCCTCTTCAGACGTCGCCTATAGCGTCTACCTGACCGCCACGCACCAATCCTTCATGGTCTACGACGGTTTCTCCGAACTCGTCTCCAGCAGCGGCGTGATCACGCCCCTTACCGTCGTGGAGACTGCCAACGCCATCACCTGGACGCTGCCTACTACCTACAATCTGGCGGCGGGTGAGGCGATCACGCTCAGATTCAAGCTGCGCGCCGAGTGCAACGGCGTCTCCGGGCAGCGGCTGGAGGTGGGCGTCAACTACAACGCCGATCCCCCGCCCGCCGGACCTACCGAGACTAACGTCGGCGGACTCAACGTCACCCTGGGGCGCGGCAACCTGGTGATCAACAAATATCCCGCGCTCCAGGCGTTGGGGACGGGCGATTTCGGCAAGCCGATCACGTGGACCGTGGAGGTGCAGAACACCGGCCTGGGCAAGATCTATGACGCCGTCATCACGGATACCGGCGGGATCAGTTTGAGCCAGCCGACGGGCGATCTGACACCGACGGACACGATCACTGTTCTGAACATCAACGAGACCCGCTCCTACACCGTCGTCGGGACGGTGGAGGCCTGCAATTTCACCAACGTCGCCGAGGGGGCGTGGCCCTGCGGCAACATCGAGGGGGACGGCTATTACACCAACCCGGTCACCTCGACGGTGAGCGTGCTCTTCAACCCGGATGTGCCCAACGTCTCATTGGACGTCTCCGCTCGGCTCGATTTCGATTATTGCGAACCGGTCAGCCGCACCGTGACCATCACAGCGACCGACCTGGGCGGGGCGGCCGGCGACCTGCGCATCGCCTCCAACCTGGCTAACCACGGCTTCCTGGAGATCCTCACCGGGACCGTCGGCGGCGATTGGAGCTACGACGCCGCCAGCGGGCGCTTCAGCTACCAGGGCGGCCCGCCCACCGGCACGCTGATGGCCGGCGAGGCGGTCACGCTCACCTTCCAGGTGCAGCCGCACGTCGATGTCTGTAGCGCGGGCGAGGGCAGCCTGACCTTCACGCCGCTCTACCGTGACATCTGCGCCAACGAACCGTTCACCGGCGCGATCCGCTCGCTGGCCTACGAATACGCCCAGGGCGAAGCGCCCACGTTGGCCGTCTCCAAGAGCGGCCCCAGCGTCGTCGCCAGCGGCGAGACCTTCGTCTACACGGTGACCCTCTCCGGCAGCAACGCCCAGAACATCAGCGGCACGATCTACGTCACCGACACGCTGCCCACTGGGAACGAGTTCGCGCTGCAGGGTGATCCCATCCCATCGACCGGCGCTTTCACCGTCACGAATGGCGTCATCCTCTGGACCTTCCCCGCCACGTACACGATCAGCCCTTTCAGCGAGACGCTGATCTACCAGGTCAAGGCCATCACGGTAACCGGCGGCGTTTGCGGCGCGGGCGAGCAGGTCAACAATAGGGTCGTGGCCTTCGCCCAACCCACGTGCGATGCCTGCGACGTCTTCACCCCCACCGCTCAGGTGGACACGATCATCGTCAACCAGGAGGGCGTCATCCCCGCTCAAAACGCCGTCGGCGCGTTCGAGGTCTGCGGCGAGCAGGGCTTTATCATCACCAACCGGTACGAGATCACCGGCTCGACCGTGGTCACCTGGGCCGGCGCCGTCTTCACCGAGGCGTTGGGCACCGACATCGGCGCAGGCGCGTTTCCCAGCGGGACCGTGCCGCTGGAATATCGCAACGCGCTCTCCGTCGTCATCGAAGGCGTGGATTATACGAACCACGTCACGGAGACTGTGATCCCCGGCGGCCCGCTGGTACTCGACCTGGGCGGCCTGCACGGCCTGGCCCCCACGCAGACCTTCGTGCTCTACATCACTTACACCGTCGGCATTTCCGAGGCCTCGTTGAACGGCGAGGTCGAGCAGACCTTTTACGATTGGACGCAGCTCTACCTGCCCAACTCCCACTCCGATGAGGTGTGCGCCGACAACAGCGCCTTCAACCAGGCCCTCGAGCTGACCATCAGCCGGGGCGACCTCTCGGTGGGCCTGTCGCCGCCGGTCCTGAACCGCTGCGAGACGAACCGCGCCGTCATCCAGGTGAACGATATCATCTCTGGCGCGTTGACGAACCGCATCGTCGTCACCTTTACCTCGTCCAGCGAGCAGATCACGACCGCGCGGAATTTCACGTATACCGGCAGTCTCGTCGGGATCAGTCCGATCACCGTGACGTCCGGTACCATTGGCGGCGGGCGCAGCGTCCTCACCTTCACCCTGCCGCCAGGGCAAGATCTCGACGGCGACGGGACGATTGAGTTCGACATCGACGTGGGCTGCACCGGGGATCCGCCCTGGCGGGCCGGGATCACGTTCGAGAGCCGCTGCGGTTTCCCTCACCGGCACGCCAACGCCCTGCCGCACGACTATCGCGCGCCCAGCCTGATCCTCTTCGCCACGCCCATCCGTTACACGCTGCGGGAGCGGGAACCGACCTGGAAGTTCTTCGTCACCAACAACGGCAACCTGACGGCGACCCACGTCGTGGTCACCAACACCGCCTCCGGGCTGACTATCACGACTTTCGTCGCCGACGGGGATGACATCACCGCCGCGCTGCCCGCCCGGACCGGTGTCTTCACCATCGGCGAGATCGCGCCGGGCCAGCAGCGCGCCGTCACCGTGACCGCCGAGGCCTTCAGTTGCACGCCGTTGGGCGTCGACATCGCGGCCCGGCTCGACTGTTTCGACGATCTGTGCGGTTACCGCGAGGCGACGATCGACTTCATCACCCCGCGCCCCTACCTGCGCACCAACAACGGGCAGACGGCCGATCTGCCGATGTGCGACCTGGGCCGGGTGGTCTTCACCACCAAGAACGCCTCCCCGGACGTCAATCTCTACCAGATCAACATCACCGAGACGCTGCAACAACTCACCCCGGCCCCGGGTGAACCGTTCACCGTGACGGTTCTCGACAAGGATAACAAACCCGTGGCGACGACGACCGCTTTCGATCCGATCTCTAAAACTGTCTGGGGAGAGGGGATGAACGCCGTCACCACCACGCTGCAATGGTGGGCCCATCTCGCACCCACCGAAGTCGCGACCTGGTTCCAGGAGCTTCCGCCGCTCTACACGGTACGCATCACCGTGCCGGTGCGTATTTCTTGCGTGGCGCCCAACGCGCCGACGGGGCACGCCGCCGCCAGCGCCGAGGAGACCTGCGGCACGCGCTTCTCCCGCAGCGAGAACGCCGTCACCTTCCAGACGAAGGAACCGAACCTGGACGTCCTCAAGGACGGGCGGGTGGATGAGGAGGACAGCGAGTGGGGCAAGACGGTCTACGCCACGCCCGGGCAGACGGTGACCTGGCGCTTGCAGGTGATCAACCCCAGCGGTTCCCGCGCCCACGTGGCGGAGAACGTCGTGCTCTCGGATACGTGGCCCGCCTCTTTCGATTTCATCACGGCTACCACCAGTTATACGTATCACATCCAGGATGCTACACGCACCATCACCTGGGAGGTGGGGGACGTGGCGCTGGACGTGGAGAACTTGTACTTTTACATCACCGGTACCGTGGTCGCCACCCCGACAGCTTGCTTGGCGCAGACGACCAACAGAACGAGCCTCAAATTCGGTTGCGATGACGGCTGTACCCACGACGAGACGCCTGTGGATTCCGCTAACCTATACAGCGCGCCCATTCTGAACGTCGCGCTCACTCCGGAGACCTTCTCCATCTGCGAGGGCGACATCGAGCTGACCATCCGCAACGAAGGCGCGCGCGCCTATTCGAGCACGCTCACCGTCACCATGCCCAGTGGTTACCAGGTCTACACCTATACCTTGGGTCCCGACGCGCCCACGCCGGTCTCAGTGACCCTCTTGCCAGACACCGCCCCCGAATTCTATTGGGACGAGCTGCCCGGACGCATCTCCGCCGATCCCTACTTCTTCACGATGACGCTGCGTGTCCAGAACACCGGCGCCAGCGGCGCGTGTCCCGGCATCGAGCCGAAGACCGTGACCGCCACGCTCGGTTACGACGATCACGCCGAGTGCACTGATAGCAAACCTTATTCCGATACCAACACCGCCTCCTTGATCGTCGGGGAACCTAATCTGGTGGTGAGCAAAGAACCCGCCTACCAGACCGCCGCCGTCGGCGATCGGGTCACCTGGACGCTGAGGGTGGCGAACGTCATCTCCGGTGACACCGCCCCGGCGACCAACGTCGTGGTCACCGACGTGGTGGGCACGAACTACATCACCGTCGTCGCCGGCAATGGTTCCGACGGGGTGACGCCCACCACGAGCACCATCGCCGCCGGGACGCTCATCACGTGGGCGCCCGCCGACATCGCCGTGGGCGGCGTCTGGACGGCTACTGTCTCGGCGGCATTGGACGACACCGGCGACAACCGCAACGTCGTCACCGCCACCGCCTTCTGCGACACCGGCTGCGCCTCGGCGACCAGCGACGCCTCGGCCCACACCACGCTCTTGCTGGAGGATTTCACCAAACATCCGGCGGTGCAGACCGGCACCATTGGCAGCCTGACCGTCTTCACCTTCGCCGCGACGTTGCAGGATCGCGACGCGCTCTACGAGGACCTGACTATCACCGACACGCTGCCTGTCGGGTTGGGGTACGTCTCCTCGACGCTGGTTTATACTTACGCTGGGCCTGCTACTCCTACACCGGCTATCTCTCATACGCCCACTATCACACCCGGCTACCTCGCCAGCGGCGACGTCGTGTGGCAACTGGGTAACCTGTCCGGCACGGTGGAGATTGCGGGCGTCATCACCGCCGTCGTCCGCGCTATCCCCGAAAATTATGACGGCATGCGCTGGACGAACGTGCTCACGCTGACGTACACCGACGATGTTGGCAATTACGTCTACACCGGCACTGCCGCCGTGGACGTGCTGGAGCCGATTTTGCACATTGGGAAGACCTACGTCACGCCGCGTGGGTGTGAGGCGACGTTGTTGGAGGATAATTTCAACGTATCTAATACCACCACACCCCCGTTTGGGAATTGGAGTCGTGTCAATGCCAGCGTCGAAATCGTAGATGGGCTTCTGCATCTCTACGGCAGCGGCGATGTGGCAAATAGCGCGGAGCTTTCAGATTTCAGTATAAGCTGGATGGGGTACAAAGACACGGCGAATGCCAATAATGCGGACCTGTGGCTTGTCTTCCGTATGCGAGGAGATTGGAACCAGAATAGCTATATCTTTGAGTGGATGGACACCCAATACCGCTTACGCCGGTATCTCAACAATACATCGTACTCTTTTGGGACGGTCGGTAGTGCGCCTGGGACAGGGCAATGGGTCCATTTCGAGATTCGAGCTGAGGGCGACCGCATTCGCGTTTACGCAGATGGACAGATGATTTTCGATGTGCCCGACGATTCCCATGCCAGCGGCAGCACGCAAATTCGGACAACGACCGGCAGTGATATATACGTGGACGACGTCCTCGTCACCCGCCTGGACGACATGGCCTGCACCGTCGGCGCGAATGACCTCGTCACCTACACCCTGACCATCTCCAACCAGGGCCGTTTGCCCGGCTACGACCTGGTCGTCACCGATACCCTGCCGGGCGGGATGAGCCTGGTCACCTACACCTTCGAGAGCGACGATCCCGCCACTGTGACCGACACGCAGCCATCGCCCATCCCCGGCGCGACCGGCGACCTGGTGTGGGGCTTCAACCAGCTCGCGCCCGCCGATCCCTTCAATCCGTTGAACCATACCGCCATCACGATGACGGTGGTTTTGAGCGTCGCCGATTGGATCACCGCCAACACCGTGCTGCCCAACCAGGCCGCGCTGGCCTACGAC
>DSAR01000167.1 GCA_011046405.1 Chloroflexota bacterium
CTGTGGCAGCGCGGCTGGCGGCGCGGCTGGCGTTGCCAGTATCATAGAGCCGCTTCAACTCGCGGTACACCGTCCCGACGTCCAGCCGATAGATGGCGGCCAACTCGGTGGCGGCGCTGTAGACGTCGGGGCCGAGCACGTCGTAGGACGCCTGGGCCTCGGACACCTGCCGGAGCACCGACTGCCGGCCCGGCTGTATCTGCGGCGTGAACACCTTGCGCGTCAACACCGTCTCGGCCTCGATGTCGGGCTTTTCCAGGCAGACTTCCGAATAGACTTCCGAATTCGCGCGAACCTCTGGTTCGCCTGAGAATTCGGAAGTCTTGACCACCGGCACCACGTGCCGGATGATCTTCTGGATCACCAGCGGCGGGATCTCCAACTTGCGCACAACCAACCTGGTGGACCGGGTATGCTGGCCGGTGCGGTTCAATTGATCGACCGTCTCGCCATACGTCTCCTGCAACTGCCGGTCCAGCGTCCCCCGGTTGTCCATCGAGAGGTAGATGCGGGCCTTGTGGTCGTTGCCCGGCACCTGGCGCAGGCAGCGGGTGGAGGCCTGCAGGACGAAGTTCTGGCTGTGTCTCAGCTTGCGGGCCAGCGCACAGGCGAAGAGGCTCGGACAATCCCAGCCCTCGGTCCCCTTGTTGACCAACAGGATCACCCGGTGGGGCGAGTCGGATGATTGAGCCGGTTGAAGGCGTCGATCTCGGCCTGGGTCGATTTGGAGGTGTTGCGCAGGACGACGTCGGTGGGATACCCCATCTCCATCAGCGTCTGCTCGACCACCGGGCGCAGCTCGCCCAGATCCTTCGTCTGAGGAAAATACATCGCCAGTTTCGCCGGGGCGCCGTTGGGCAGGGTCACGTCGCCGTAAGCGGCGAAGAAATCGCGCAGCACCTCGGCCACGAAGCGGTCGGCGTGCTGCGGCTCGAAGTCGTAGGCGTAGATACTGCCCTCCACCGGCTTGAGGATGCCGTCGCGGATGCCCTCGGAAAGCCCGTACCAGATCACGACGTCGCGCAGCGGCTGGCGCTCGTAATAGGGCGTGCCGGTGGTGTTGACCACGCAGATCAGGTCGGTGTTCTCGTGCAGGTAGTCCACCGTCTGCCGCACCCGCTTGAGGCGTTGGCCGATCTCGCGCCCGTAGGTGTGGTGGGCCTCGTCGGAGAAGACGCCCAGGTTAGGCAGGGAGGCGATGGCCCGCAGCCGCAGATTCGCCTCCGCCGCGTACTGCTCCAGCATGTGCTCGAAGTACATCTGGGACCAGGTATGGTGCCGGTAGGTGCGCTTCTGGATGCGGATCTTCTCGGTGTTGGTGACCACCAGGTTGTAGCGGCTGGCGCGGATGACGGGTAGGTCTTTCTCCCCCTCGCGGGTGAAGATCAGCTTGAGGTCGCCTCGAAGGGTTGGTGGAGGCGGGGCGGGAGGATCTTCGAGTAGTCCACGTCGGCCAACTCGCGCAGGCTCTCAAGAATCGTCAGGCCCGGCGCGAAGACCAGGCCGTTCTGGATGAAGGGTCCCTCGCCGTCGGGGTGGTACTCCAACGCCATGGCGAACTCGCTGGCGATGATGGCGCCGATGAGCATCGTCTTGCCCGCGCCCATGGCCAGGGCCAGGATGTAGCTGGGGTAATCGAGGGTCAGGGTCTCGTGGACGCTCTCCAGCTTGTGATCTTTGACGAACGGCTCGTCCTCGCGCACCTTCGGCCACAGGCTATCCAGCCCCTCGTTGATGACGAATCCCTTGATCTCCTCGGTGTCCATCCCCAGCGCTGCCAGGAGGTCCATCGGGCGGGGGTAATAGCGCTGGTAGAGGTCGAAGATGTGGGGGGTGCCCTCGACGAGGCGCAGGTACCAGTAGGTCTCCAGCGCCCGGAGTTGGGCGATCCGCAGATAGCGCAATCCGGCCCCTTCGGGTAATGTTGCGTATTCGAGGATTTCGGCAATGGCTGGATAGTCGTCGGTGGGGTAGCCGGCCTCGCGCCAGTCGGTCACGTTTTGTTGGATGAGTTCGTAGAGATGTGGCATAGCTTATTCATTCCAATCTACGGTAATAAGTTTCTGTAACCCTTGACGATGGACGGGCCTCCGCAGAAGCACCAGGCTGGGCTTTTCTCCTGATAGAGTATACATCAAGCAGTGAGATGGGCAAGCGACCTGTCAGTCTGCTGACAAAGAGCGGCTTCGAGCGGACGGATCACCTCGCCGATTAACAGAAGATAGCTTCAGGACAAAGCAGAAAGTTATTCGTAAGACTAATAGAAAAGCTGACTCGCAGCGCCGGGTGAGCGAAACCGACACTCGGAACAATTATACAAACAAATCAAAAGACCGCGATGCAACGAGCGCCAATAGGCGCTGTCGGCTCCAGCGGGTGTTGGGCGGCGGTTTTACTCACCTTTAAAAGTAAAATCAAGCGAGGTTGGCTCAATGAACTCCCGCTGCCCATTCCTTAACAGGTACACTTGTGTACCATCTAGATACAAATCGTAACTTGCAGGATTGCCAACATAGTCAGCCCACCAAACTGTGATTCGGAACGATTTACCGAAGGACTGCCTTAGTAGTTGCTGCCAAGTGCCACCATCCATCTCGACTGTTTGGTATCCCCTCAATACTCCTCCTTCATCTAGCGCGTAAGTCCGTATAACAGCTTGCGCCCTTTGAGGTAATCCTATCACCCGACCACCAACAACTACACCCGCTGAAGCAGAACAAACATAATCGAACCATGCGGGGCATTCTTGAAGAACTGTTTCATTACCGGTAGTAGGATCAAACCCAATCAAATCACTTGGAACACCAACTATTTGATGCTCGACAAGATAAACTAGAAAATGATCCTGCTCGGAAGACCACCTGTATATACGGGACCGAAAAAACTTTGCGACAGTACCATTCACCACGTCCCACACTTGATACCCAATGGGCGAATCGTAAGTGTCGCCAATAGACTCTATGGCATAAAGACCATCTGAAGACCATCTCCCAGGTTGCTCAGAGAGCGCCAATTCTCCAGAAAGTACATTGCCATTGGGAAAATAATTCTGACAATTCCATTGCATATATCCTTGGTAGCAAATCACTTCTGCGCGAATTGTGCCATCTGGAGACCTGAGAGACCCTACGTAAACGGGAGTTGAAACAGGCGTTGGAATCACGCTATTTATTATCGCAGTCGGAACTGGCGACAGAGTAGTATTGGGCACTGACGTAGTACAGCCCCCAATAAAAAACAGGACCAATGCTACTTGATAAGCAACACGCCTCATTACCACCACCTCAACTTCCAAAAGCCGCCCAGCGGTTTGCGTATCACCTGCCCACATCGAGACATAACGATCCCGCTTGCTGGCCTGGTGTCACCCTCTCCGTGCTCCTTTTAGATCAGGTGCATGCGCTGGTTGTACGAAGAACGTGGCTCTTGCTATGGTACACAAAACCCGCCTATCAAAGGCGGGCGTCTGACTTGTCATCAAATGTGTTGTGTGCTACCATATTCCTGTCAGGGCGCCCACTGCCTTGGCCACGCCTCGGGCTTCGGTAAAAGCGCCGAGGCTTTGTCTATTGTGATAAAGTATACACCAAGCGGCGAGAGAGGCAAGCGGTTTTTCGGCGAGGGGCCTGTCAGTCTAGGGGCCTCAATCAATCAATTCAAAATCAACTCTGTAACGCTTCACTTCAATCATGCCTTCAACCAACTTCAGAGCATAATCAAGACGTTCATCGCCCTCTTTGCATATGATTAAGCCCTTGACTTGCTCCCTCGCCTGGCAGAGATTCTCTGCGATCCATCCCATATAGCGAAGCACTTGACCTACCACCCTATCTGATTCTCGCCCTTTCTTCAACTCTATAATGACATAAGAATTGGTGCTAGGCTCTCTGGCGAGAATGTCGATATATCCTATTTCTTTTCCATTTTTGCCAATTATCGGATATTGTCGTCCTATGCCGCCCCCATCCCTGTATAACTCAAGTCGGCCTTGGAATATCTGATCAAAGTTCTTCACAATGAAATGTTTTAGATGTTTTTCTAACTCAAATGTTGCACTTTGTTCAATTTCCTCTAGCACCTCTTCTGCGCTTTTTAGCGTCAGATCGTGGTATTTTTCTTCTGGTATCTCGTAAATCGTGTAGAAGGAAAAGACAATCCGTTCAAATTCGATGTCTTTCTCTTCCCATTCTACAGGAATAAATCTAGAGTAGCAATTCTCTGTCAAATGAGCTACTCTTTCCCGTCCTTTTTCTTCATCGTAGAAAGGATATCCAACTACAGTTCCTATCCCTATAATTCGTTTCGTACCACGGCGAGCAATGACAACGTCTCCACGAGACACCTCGTGGCGAAATGCCCAAAGCGAGTTAACATCTCTTGTCACAAGGGACTGCGAAACGTCATCCCCGTATACCTGTCGGTACCTGGCTTCAATTTCAGATAGATCTCCTAGTTCTATCCAACCTAAAGCTATCGTCCCATTTTTTCAGTCATACTCCCAGACATTCTCGAAAACCTGAGAATTGGTGGAATCGTAAGGAGCAATTACCCAGTATCTTGTCATTGGAATACCCTCTTATTAATAATAAGTCCTAATGACCCACCGATAAGCTCTCTACCGATTGTTTTTTCGACATCTGCTCCAGAATAGCCCGGTGCTCGTTCGTGTCAAGGTCGTCCTTCGGGCTCCCTTGACACGACCTGCGCGCCGGGCACTCTTTCGCTCGATGCCGAAAAAACAGGATCCTTTTGGGACTCCTTTGTTTGATACAAAGGTAACTCCGGTTCGTATTCAGCTAACAACGCGATATATTGTCGGACTACGCTGGCGGACAAGCCTGTCAATGCTGACAAATCAGCTACCGGGACTTTCTGAGCCAGGAGCCGTACTTTTCTAAAATCAGCGATGTAGCGATCTACAGCTTTCTGGGAATGATTTACAGTACGAGCGATTTGAGCTGGTGATTCTCCTCGCAGCCAACGGCGAATGATCTCGGCTTTGTGTGTCACCCCTGGACCTATATCGTGCACGGTACCTCTTGTAGGAACGATCTCGTCTGTTTCGGCTTCATATTCTCGCAAGAGCTCTCCAATGTAATTCTCTGCCAGGCCGCTCAACAAGCTGAGATCAAGCAAGGTCAGTACCCCTCCCTGCTCGTACGCATCAAAGCACCAGCGAGCGAACCGAGCCCGGCTGAAGGCCCGTCGCGCCTTTCGTTCTCTTCGCAATGCAGGCATCATCAACAACTCGATTTCCTTCTCGGTTACCACTCTCAATTGGACCGGTACCAGGTCAGTGACCTCAAGTTTCTTTCGTCGACCACACCACTCGCGACGGACGGCTAACCAGATCACCGTCTTTGGGGAGACCCGTTCGGGGCTACACCGATCAATTGTGTCTAGGATGTCCTCAACGATTGCTCGGGCAATCACCGGTCCATGATCGTACCCATACTCCGTAAGAAACTTGCGTACCAACAGATCAGGTAAATTACGCTTCTCGAAACGACTCTTGATCGTATCCATAGGTGTTGTCATCGCAACCAGGCCCCCCTTTTGATCTCGGCCGGTGTTTCTGTTGCCGGGTCTGGTTCACTGAGGAGACGCTGCACCTGGGTATTCTCAGAGCCCACCGCTTCGTAGAGGTCCAGGTATTCACCAATGAGCCGCTCGGACAGGCCTGTGCCAATACGAATCTCGGTCACACTCAGGCCCCGCTCGTGCAAACGGAGCACTCGCTGGAAGGAACAGTAGCGCTCAATCAGGGCTGTTCAGTTCTACCTCACGCCGACGTAGTTCAGGATGTTGCTGAAATTCATGCAGTTTTCGAACAGCTCCAGACTCGCGTTTTCCACGTCGTTAGCACGAAGAATGTTGAGGGCAAAGCTTCGAAGTCTGGCGAAGATATGGGGGTTGGTTCTGATGCGAGACTTCTCTTCCCCCATAGTGACATCTCTGACATAATGGTTTCTATTCTCAATACCCCAATGATTTCTGATGCCCTCGCAGAATTCCTGGGCGCTTAACACGACTGTAGAAACGTAGAATGAAGTCTCATCACTCCGTTGCCAGCATTTCGCCTTTGTGTCGAAGACCAGTCGGCTCCTTTCAACCTTA
>DSAR01000391.1 GCA_011046405.1 Chloroflexota bacterium
ACGTAGCCCCCCTTGTGCACGCTGCGGAACAGACGCCCCCCCTCGATCCCCGCCGCCGCCACCCACGCGTCGATCGCCACCTTCGTCCACGCTGGGATCGGCACCGTGCGCGTGCGCTTCCCCTTGCCCACCAGGTCACAGATCACCCACCGCCCGTCCCGCTGCACCACCCGGTCCACCGTCAAGCGCGCCACCTCCGAACGCCGCAGGCCGCTGCCCAACAACACCGCCAGGATCGCCCGGTCCCGCAGCCCCTTCAACGTCCCCACGTCCGGCGCGTTCAACAGCCGCTGCGCCTGCTCCCGGCTCAACCAGTTCCCTGCCCGCACCCCCGCCGACTTGACCCCCTTCACCGCCTGGATCCCACTCGCCAGCCAGGGATCGATCAGGCCGTTGTCCGCCGCCTCCAGCGCCAGCTTGCGCACCGCACTCAAGCGCTGGTTGATCGTCGCCGGCGCCAGCCCATCCGCCTGCAGCTCCGCCCGGTAACGCTGCACCAACGCCTTGCTCAACGGCGGTCGCCCCTGTTCAGCGTGCCAGTCCAGGAAATCGTGCAACGCCCGCTCGTAGGCCCGGCGGCTGTGCGGGCTGTTCAGCCCGTCCAACACCAACTCGATCACCGGCCCCACGTCCAGCCCCCACGTCGTCAACGCTTGCTGCGTCATCAGCCTCTTCCTTTCACTTGCGATAAGGGACATTATCGTAAGCCATTATACGCCCAATGCGAATCGTTAGCAAAAGGAAAACGGCTTCAGGCTCTGATCCGAATTGACATCCGCGCAAAAGTGTATTATAATCCGCCCGTCACTTAAAGGTTACGCTACTTTCCTACCGTTACCCGTTAAACATTAGACATCTGGTAACATTTCAGTTCTATGAGCAAATGCTCGGGCCGGTCTCTGACCGTGCCCGACGCCAAGTGAGTTTTTTGGCTCAGGAGTTCCTTGAATTGGAACTTGCTCACAAAACTGAAGTGTGACGACATTTGGTTCCGTGAGGAGACCTCTATGGCCAACACGGTGGCCGACAAGATCGACAGCCTATTCAGGAACTTCCCCAAAGACAGCGACGGCACCGAATACTCCTACCGGGACGTCGAGGCCGGGACCGGGGGAGCGGTCACCGCCACCACCGTGTGGAAACTGCGCACGGGCCACATTCAAAGGCCCTCGTACCGCGTCATCGAGGCCATTTGCCAGTTCTTCGACGTGCCGATCTCCTATTTCTCCTCCGAGAAACCACCGTCAGAGGAATACCTGAAAAACCTGCGACTGGCGAGGCGGTTCCGCCGAACGATGGTCAAAGAGGCGGCCCTCCAGATCAGCGACCTGGACGACGCCGCCATACAGGACCTGCTGGGCATGATCAAGTACATCCGGGCGGCCCAGCAAGCCGAGCAGGAGAAGCCGGCGCCAACCGATCAGGTAGAAGAGATAGAAGAGGAAGAAGCGTAGAAAAGCAAGCCCGAAAAACCAGGAAGCGCCATCTTCGGCTGTGGCCGGTCTCCGACCGAGCCACTGCTGTATCTTGGATCAGAAAAGCAAGCCCGACAAACCAGGAAGCGCCATCTATGCATGCTACCGTTTTCCAGGCATCAAACCCGATCTCAGAAATACAGGCCTCGGCCCCAGGCCAATTCGTCGCGCTGACCGACGGCCTGGTGCACTACGAACTGGGGGGCCCGCCAGACAGGCCCACGGTCGTTCTCATCCACGGATTCTTCCCCCACGCCTACGTGTGGGACGCCACTTTCAACGCGCTGGTGCAAGCGGGCTTGCGCGTGCTCCGCTACGATCTCTATGGCCGGGGCTACTCCGACCGGCCCGACACCCGGTATGACACTGTGCTCTTCGACCGGCAACTCGTCGAACTCCTCTCCGCCCTCGAAATCGACCAACCCGTGGACCTGGTGGGGGCCTCAATGGGCGGGGCCATCACCCTCATCTTCACCGACCGACACCCCACCAGGGTCCGTCGCCTGGGCCTGATCGATCCCAGCGGCCTGTATCCCAAACACGCACAGATGGCCAAACTGATGCGCATCCCCCTGGTGGGAGAGCTGCTCATCGCCCTGTACTGCCAACCCCACAAATTCCCGGAACCGTTGCGCCCCTTCGTCGCGCACGATGGATCGCGGCGCGCGTTCCTTTCCACCATTCGCCACGGCCCGTTTGGAGACATCTCAGACGTTTACCAGCGTGTTGGGCAACAGACACGTCCCACGCTTTTGATCTGGGGACGAGAGGACGAAACGATCCCCTTTGAAATCAGCCAGAGCGTAAGACGACATCTTCCCACCACCCACTTCCACACCATCGAAAACGCCGGCCACAAACCCTACTATGAACAGCCTGAAACCGTCAATCCTCTGTTGATCGAATTTCTAAAGTGAACCTCCCTTCAGATATGGCCAAGCGCCCATCACGGCCTGCATCTGAGTTTGTTTGTAACACGTCAAACCAATCAGGAGGAATTGTGACAGAGAGAGGAAACCAACAGCCGCTCGAACGTCGGATGCGCACCCTTTTAGACGAACTGGACTACGATTTCAGCCAGTTCACGATGAAAGGCTTCGTGGATTGGTTGGAGGAGTGGCGGGGGCGAGAGATCTTCTTCATCCCCTATCACTTCCAGGATCCCAGGGTATCCGGGGCCTGGTGGGCCGATCAAACCCGTGATTACGTCTTCTACGAAAAGCAAGATACCCCGCCCGTCTTGCAATCCCACGCCCAACTACATGAAATCGCCCACATGCTCTGCGGTCACCCCATCAAGTTGATCGACACCGACGACGTACGCTTCCTATTAACCCCCACCAATGAACACACCTCAACCCACGGCTCCCTATCCCTGCGCTGCACGCCCCACGACCCCCACGATGAACACGAGATGGAGGCGGAGATGCTGGCGTCCCTCATCCAGGAGCGGGTTTTGAGCCACGCCCGGCTGCAAGAATTGCTCAAGACCGTCTCCTCAGACGAGCGCGTGGCAACCTATCTGCGGAATCTGAAAGCACAGTGAAACGAGCAGGAGTGAATCGTCAAACTGTCAGGAGGAGCAAAGCAGATGATTGTCATTGATATCCTCATGGCCGCCCTGCCCTGGGTATTCACCCTCAGCCGGATTCACGTGTTGTGGAGAAAAGAGACCGACTGGCCGTATCTTCTCAATAAGTTGGGGAGCTGTGGCCGGTCTCCCGACCGAGCCACAGCGGGCACGGTCAGGAGACCGGCCCGAGCGAGTTTGCCCCGGTTTATTGAGATGATACGACTGGCCAGCGTTGGCCACGTGGCTCTTCTCTCTTTTCCTCGGTATTGGTATGACCTTCAGGATCATACCCCTTCGCGCGGCGTTCGATACCTGGATAGGCGTGACCAATCTCGGATGGCTCATCTCCTTCGTGTCCGAGCTGACGGCGCTTTACGTGATGGCCTGCGGATCCAGGGCGCTTCCTCGATATCCCGTACCGCGCTGGCTACATCCCTACGTCGCCATCACCCTGTTGATCTTCACGTTCATCTTCGTCACACATCTCTCGGCCGGCCCCGAGCGCTTGGAGTACACCACGGCCCAAAATCAACCCGAGTTGATTTTCCTGGTCACCAAGTACGTCGGCGTGGCCATCATCACCGCCGCCATCGGCCTGTCCTTTGTCCGTCTGTATCGCAAGGAACAACATAAGATCGCTCGCCTGCGATTGGGGATGCTGTGTATCGTCGCGTTGACGGCATCCTTCTATGGGATGACTCGGACCACGTTTGTCTCCCTGGCGTACTTCTGTCCAACGAGCCCTTTGCTCGACATCCTACGCCTGGTAGAGAAAGGATCTCAAATCCTGATCTGCCTGGCGTGGCCCCTGGCATATATCCTGTCCAGCAAATCCTGCCTGACCATCCGCCGGCCCTTTGAGCGGATGCAGAAATCGAACACCCTACGAGATCTGAGAGAGATCCAGACTGCCCTGGCCGGCCTGGGCCTATCGAGCGGGTGGAGCGAACGACCCCTGCCACAAAAGATCAGCCTCGACCTTCAAATCTATCGGGCGCTCATTTCGATCCTGGATGGGAAACGGTTGCTCCTGGCCAACTTGAGAACGATCGAGCGCCCGGCAAGTGATAGGCGAATCCATTGGCCCGCTCCAAATACAGGACGCCTCCGCCGGGTGGGACACACCCCAAGCCGGGATGATGGGTTCATCGAACAGGCCCGGCAAATCCAACGGCTCGTGGAAATCGTCGACGATGATCTGCCCTACTACGAGATGGTAGCCGCTTACCGGAAAGTGGGCAGAATCTTGCGCAGAGGAAAGATCCTGCCAGCGGTCCGGTAACCCGTGCTCCAGAGCGTGACGAGCGGGTGTTGACAAAAAGTTACACGAGTGCTATACTGTATCTCACAGTAAACACACTTACCATTAAGGGATCGTCTTTCGTGTCAGTTCCAGATAAAACGACCAACATTTCAGAGACCATCAGCGTTCGCGATATTCGCCAGATGCGCCAGACGGCCGACCTACTGGCAAACAGCGCCGACCTCCACCGCACCGCCCTGATCGAGCACCTGGGACTCAAACGCTACATCTTCAACGCCCTCGGCAGGGCCGCCCACCGGTCGACCGCTGGCGTCCAACTCGTGTGGTCCACCGGCGCCGAGACCATCGGCCAAAACAGCGCCAAACTGGGCGATTATCTCTACGCCAGGGCCCAGGCTGAACAGCGACTGCCCCAGGCCGCCATCACCCAGCTGCCAGCCCTCAACGAGGTCCCCGAGCAGCCCGTCAGCCTGCCCTTCCTGCCCACCTGGCCGTGGGCGGTCGATCCGGCCAAACGCATCTCCCCGCCCCTGAGCGACGGCCTGAAAGCGCGTCGCAAGACGCGCCGCAAGGCGGGGCTTGAGAACAAGAACGAGAGCGTCCTATCCGTGCCCCGGCCCGGCGTCCCACCCATCCGCCTCGACAAGCGCAAATGGCCCAACGTCACCCTGGAGGAACTGCCGCTCGCCCAGGCCCTGGAAAAGCCAGCCGGTTCCCTGGCCTTCATCGCCACGCCCCTGGCCATCCAGGAAAACGACCCCGACCACGCCGAGGCACTGGTCACGGCCATCCATCGCGTCCTGGATTCCGGGGGGCATTGGTTCCTGGTGGACGCCGTGCCGGCAGCGATGCCCAGTCATTGGCTCTTCGCCTTCTTCCCCGAGGCCTGGACATACGCATCCGAGGTCGCATGGAACGCGTACGATTTCTACAACGCCCTGCGCCAGGCCGGATTTGATGACATACAGCAAGAGGAGCACACCTTCCGCCAGCCCGTCACCCTGGCCACCGCCCTGCAGATCGCCAACGAGCGCCCCGGCATCCTCCGCCACCTACCCGACGACGTCTACCAAAAAGGGCTCGCTCGATTGAGAGGCATAGTCGCAGAGACAGACACCCCCGAAGCCATCCAACTCGACTCCGAGGTGACCGTCATCCAGGTGCGAGCAACAAAAGGAAAAGAGGGGAAAGAGAGAGAAAAGACCGAGGACAATTGACACGAGCCACAAAAAGCGGTACAATGGCCCGCAATAGCACACACACAAACCTGGAACCGAACCTTAGCATCCGGTTCAGAGGTTGAACAAAAAAAGAGAGTTATCCCCCTAGCGTTGGCCACGCATGGATAACTCTCTACGGCAACCTCTGCGCCTTTCATATTCAAGGCCTTGGGCCTTGTGTCAGGGCAGATTTACCACCAGCGGGAGCGACGGGATTTGAACCCGCGATCTCCGGCTTGACAGGCCGGCATGTTAAACCACTACACTACGCCCCCAACTTGCGCGTATTTTATCACAACTCTCACACTATGTCAAACATTGGTGCTGACCCGGGAGTGACGACTGATCGTCGGAAATCAGGCTGTCCTGGCCGAAAAGCTCATCCGTTCCGAAGCCAGCCCCAATGGATTGAGAATCGCGATGTGCTGGCCGAATAGAACATCCGTTCCGGTGGTGCTGAAGTGGAAGCAGAATTACTCGCCTCAGAGCGTATCGAAAGCAGAGGAAGTATGGGCAGTGTTACTTGACCGAGAAATTATTCCCTCAATCCAGGCAGTTACAGACCGATTGAGAAGGCT
>DSAR01000471.1 GCA_011046405.1 Chloroflexota bacterium
CTCAGAGAGACTTGTACCCTTTACCCACGGCTCAGAAGAGCCATCCGTTGGTCCATCTCTCCCCAAGCCAGTAAAAACTCCGCCAGCAAAGCAGAAACTGGGCCATACGCCAGCACAGGGTCATGGTATGTTATTTGATCAGCAGTGACCTTTGTGATCAGGACTGCATGTTGTGTGCGAATATTATTCCATCCAGTTAAACCAGGCGTTGTCATAATAGCAGCGATTACTGCCTGGCTATCAGTCAACGCCACGACCACATCATCAGGCGAAGCTAATCGTTTTAATTGTACACTTACATGCCATTGCGCTAGCTGCTCTATCCGTGAAAAAACGGCGCCTACACCTTTTCGGGTGCCCAGAACTTGAGCTAACCGCACCTGAGGGGCCGTGATTCCCAATTGTGCCAACGCCATCTGGGCACAGGCAGGCAAGCAATACCCAATATCTACCTGCTGGATATGAACAGGAAGCTCAAGGAGAGACATCGTGCTCAGTCGCCAATTGTTCCAGCTGATCTAAAAGTGCGGCACGTTCTTCATCTGTAAAGGATACCGCCAGCGTGTGTGCGTCTACCTGCACTGTCATAAGTAAAGTGCCATCGAAAAGCCGATAAGGCACACGCCAGTGTGGTTCGGGATCGGGCGTCCATACAGGGTTACTACTGCTCAACGCACAGCCAACGAGATCGCCAAATACAACCCGATCGGCCGCCCGACGAGCTTCCAGCGCCAGTTCCGTTTGCCGTTCCTTCAGCAGTGCTTGGTAACGCTCGTATTCTTCGATACTGATCAATGCCGCTACCGGTTGGCCATCTCGTTCCAGAATGATGGGCTGACTGAGATCGGTCACCGATGCCGCATACGATACTTCAGCATCTTTTACTTTTTTTGAAGCAGTCATTTCTTCCGTTCCCATTTTAGAGTCCCTGAACGGCGAGCACTAGTTTAGCATCGGTGGCTCTTTTGGTTCTGACCCGTTCAAGTTAGATTAGGCCTACCCGATAGGATTCTTGCACGGTGAGCAAGAATTTGGCGACCAGCGGTTCCTTTTTGGTTCTGGCTCGGAAGCGCAGCGGCTTCGTCCAGGTTTCACTACCCGACATTCGGGGCCAAGAGCCTGGTTTTCTATCACGAATCACACGAATGGTCGAATTTCACGAATGTTTTGTAACTACTCGGGGCAGCCCTTTGCTGTGCCGGAGAATGGGCAGCAGGCTGAGTAGTTACAATTCGTGTTATTTGTCCATTCGTGACATTCGTGACATTCGCGATCCAGAGATGTCGGGTAATGAAGTCCAGGTTAGTAATGACGCTTGGAGTATACACCTGACCTGTATAAGCGTCAAGCCAAAAAGTGTTTTTCCCTTCATTCAGGACGGAGACCCCGACCCCGCAACAGCCCATCGATCCAGGCCGCCTCCTCTGGCTCGAGCATCGGCGCTATGGGCGGCGGCTGGCGGTAGTCGATCAGGTCGCCGTAACCGCCGTTATCGTAGCACCGGGTGAAGAGCGCTTGCAGATCAAGCACTACGTCGGGGTCTGGTTCGCGCAGGGGCACGTTCACCGCTGGCAACCGGCGGGAGAGGGGAATGGGGTAGACCTCGGCTTGATCAGGCTGCGCCGCCCGCCGCACCCCGATCAGGTAACGATGGGCCGGCAGGCCCGCAACGACCTCAATGGGGAGCGCCACCGTCGGCTGCCCGGTCGAAAGCAGGTCGATCTCGATCAGGTTGACCGGGCTGTCCAGGATCTGCGCCTGCTTGCGCCGGTACAAGTCGCGCCCGGGACCGGACGCCTTGTTGGCGGGACTGAGCATCTCAATGACGGTGACAACTTCGTCGCCGGCCGTGTGCACGATCTCGACGTAGGGCTCGCGGTATTCCGCCGGATCCAGGCGAACGATCAAGGGCAGTGGGGCATCGTCGGGCTCGGCCCTGGTCTCAGCCTCGACTTCCACGTCCTCCACACCTCCCGCATCTCCATCCGCCTCGATCACCTCGTCCGCCGGCGCTGCCTCATCGACCACGGCCTCCACGTACACCGGCGCCATCTCCCGCGCCGGGTGTTGGACCACCAGGACATCGGGGTAGAAGGTGTGATGAGGAGCGACGACGTACACCCGCTCCCCCATACGGGCGTGATAATCGGGCCGGACCTGGGATTGGAGGGCGTCTGCGATGTACGTGATCAATCGCTGGTGCACGTCGGTCCAGCGGGCGAGGGCCTCGAGATACGGGTCCATACCGGGAAAAGGACTGGGCATCGGCGACCTCCCCGGCTACGTGCTGGCGTTGCGCAGGATACCGCTCACCCACGCCTGGGCCGGGTGCGACACCCGCGCCAACTCGTCGACGAGCACCTGCCGGTCGTAGTCTACCCGGCGGATAGAAACCTGGCACGTATCGCCCTCGAAATCAAGGAGGGCGTAGGCCGGGCGAGGGTCGCCGTCCAGCGGCAGTCCCACGCTGCCGTCGTTCACGATCCGCACGCCCGCCACCGTGCGGTCGACCGGGCGATGGGTGTGGCCGTAGAGCATCAATCGGGCCTCTGCACCGGAGAAGTAGTCGGCCACTTGCTCCCCTTCGGCATCAGGGGGCAGAAAGGTCTCGTCGTCCCGGGCGTTGGCGTGGAAGGCGACGACGCGGCCGTAGCCCGGCACGTCGATCGCCAGTTCCGTCGGCAGGTCGCGCAGGAAGACGTAATCGGCGTAGGAGAGCCGCTCGACCGTCCAGCGGAAGTTGGCGTCCCGCTCCGCCAGTCGGTCGGGCACCTCGCGCCACGCCTCGGGCGATTCGACCGGGGGCATCGCCGGCCGCCGTCCGGTGACCAGGTAGCGGTCTGTGTTCCCCTGGAGAAAGGCGACGTCGGGTATCATCCGCAGCCGGTCCAGCGTCTCGACCGGCCAGGGGCAGAAAGCGGCCAGATCCCCCAAAACCCAGGTGACGTCGGGCGCCCCCCGGGTCTCTACGTCGGCCAGGACCGCCTCTAGGGCGACCAGGTTACCGTGAATGTCCGAAAGTACAGCCAGGCGCATCATCATACCCTCCTCATCACTAATCCCTGCATCTCATCGTGCTCGGGATTATACCACGAATTATTGGCCTCACCACACGGCCGCTCGAAATTCGCTACCCGGCCCACATTTGGAAGCGATAGACGGCCAACGATTGGAAGCCGATCAAGCCCACTGCCCATGCCAGCCAGATCAAGACGATGGTGCGCAGGGCAGCGCGGGCGCGCCGCTGCCCCACCCCGCCCGGAGGCGCGGTGGGGCAGCAACGCCATCCCCGGGCGTTCAGCAACAGGGCAACGCCGGTCACGGCCGCCAATAGCCCGCTGACGATCAAAAACGGTCTCATCCCTCTCCCTCCCCGTCTTCCGGTTGAGCAAAAACGCGCTTCACCTGGGACCAACTCAACAATCCCCAGACGATGGCCAACAAGAGCACCGAAAGGGCCAAAGCCCGCGACCAGATCTGGCGCGCGTAATCGTTGGCGTCGAACAGCAGGTGGTTGATCCACACGTGCACCTCGTAAAGCGTCGTCGTCGCCAGCGTCCACCACCGCCCCCAGGGACGGAAGCGGATCAGTCCCGTCGCTCCAACGGTAAAGGCCACACCCCAGGCGATCCCCATCACCATCAAGTATCCCCACGAGAACGGGAGCGTCAACGGCAGATCAGGCAGGCGCTGTTGGTACAGCCAGGCCAGCGCTGCCCGGCTCAGGTTTGCAGCCCCCAGGACCCACATCAGGATCGCCAACGCCACGACCCACTTCTGCGCCGGTGTCAGCTTTCGTCTTTTGCGTTGCGCCATCGCATCCCCATCGGCCCGCTCAGGACCGGAGCACGATCTTGCCAAATTGCTCACCCCGTTCGAGGATCTCGAAGGCCGCCCGGCCCTCGGATAGGTCCATCACCCGGTCCACCACCGGCTTCAGTTTCCCGGCCCACACCAGCGCCATGACGTCCCGGAAGTCCTGGTGGGTGCCCATCGTCGAGCCGATCAGGCTGATCTGCTTGCCGAAGATGTAGCGTACGTCGATCTCGGTCTTGGGTCCGGAGGTGTTGCCGACGATGACGATCCGAGCGCCCCGGGCCGCCGCCCGCATGCTCTGGGTCAACGTCGCCTGGCCCACGTTATCCACCACCACGTCCACACCCCGCCGGTCGGTCATCTTGTAGAGGGTCTTGCTCCACGTGGGATCCTCCCGGTAGTTCAACACGACGTCGGCGCCCAACTGGCGGGCTTTCTCCATCTTCTCCCCGGTGCTGGTCAGCGCGTAGACTGTCGCCCCGGCCAACTTGGCGATCTGAATCGCCATCGAGTTGACCCCACCGCCGGCCCCGACGATGAGCACCGATTCGCCCGCCCGGAGCTCGGCCCGGTGAATGAGCATCCGCCAGGCGGTCAGCCCGACCAGCAACGACGCCGCTGCCTGGACAAAGTCCCAATCCTTCGGCATAGCCATCAGATTGCTCGCCGGCACCGACACGTACTCCGCCTGTCCCCCGCGCACGTCCTCCCCCAGGATGACGTAGCCGGGGCTGAGAGAATGCTCCCCTCGCCGGGTGAACACATCCTCGACGGTCGTGATGCCCGGGTCCACCACCACCCGTTGGCCCACCTGCCAATCGTCGACGCCGTCGCCCAGGGTGGCGACCTCTCCGGCGACGTCCGCCCCGGTCCAGTGGGGCATCTCCAGCTTCAAGCCCGGCCATCCCTCCCGGATCCAGACGTCCAGGTGATTGAGGGCGCACGCCCGCACCCGGACCAGCGCCTCACCGGGGCTCGGTTCCGGGTCGGGAACGTCCGCATATTGCAACTGATCCAATCCGCCGTGCTCGTAGAAACAAAGCGCTTTCATGATTCGGCTCCTTTCGGCGCTATTCAAAACAACCTATCATTCACGATCATAGAGATTTTAACATTGAATCGACATTCCTACAAAACACGAGGCCGCCTCGATCGAGGCGGCCTCGTGTATCAATCTGACAAAGCGCAAACGAAAGTGATTCGAGAACGTCAGCTCGCTGAACTACGCCAGTTCGACGACGGCGCCTGCTTCTTCCAGCGCGGCCTTGGCATCCTCGGCGGCATCCTTGCCCACACCTTCCAACACTGGGCTGGGGGCGCCATCGACCAATTCCTTCGCCTCTCGCAAACCCAGGGCGGTCAATGTACGCACTGCCTTGATGACCTGGATCTTCTTGGGGCCGATTTCTTTGAGGACGACGTCGAATTCGGTCTTTTCTTCCTCTTCCTCGGCCGCAGCGGCAGCTGCGGGCATAGCGGCCATTGCCATAGGCGCCGCCGCACTCACCCCAAGCTTTTCCTCCAACATACTGACGAGTTCCGACGCTTCCAATAACGAGAGCTCACTAATTTGCTCGACGATCTTCTCTAGATCTGCCATACTATATTCCTCCTAAAATTTTTTTCTACTGATTTAATGACTTGAGTGTGGTCAAGCCGCCTCGGCAGCGGCCTCTGCAGGCACACCGGCGTTCTCCACTTCCTCCAACTTGTCCACATAGGCCTGTAAAACGTTAAGCACCTGCCGAATGCCACTGGCGACAACGCCAAGCACCTGGCTGGCCGGCGCATTGATCGTACCCAGCACCTGAGCTAGGAGCACCTCGCGCGAGGGCAAGCTTGCAATGGCACTAATTTGATCGGCCGAAACGACATCAGCTTCGATCATGCCCCCTTTGACCGCGAGATTTTCCAAATCCTTGGCCGTATCCGTCAAAATCTTGGCGATTGGAGGCAAATCCTCGTAACAGAAACTGATGGCCGTTGGTCCTACCAACCATTCCTCCGGGAGCTGATGCTCGAGTTCTTGGAGCGCCAACAGGAACAAGCGATTTTTGATCACCTGAAACTTGCCACCCAACGGCCGCATCTGGTCTCTGATCGTACCCAACTCACTCACGCTGAGACCCCGGTAATCGACCAGAATGGCTCCCCGACTCTCTTTCAATTGCTCGATGTATGATTCAATGAGGTCGACTTTTTGTTCTCTGGAAATTGCCAAGCTCGTTCACCTCCTTTGATTACTGGAGTTTTCCAATGGATCATTATTAGAG
>DSAR01000473.1 GCA_011046405.1 Chloroflexota bacterium
CAGCCTGCTGCCCGTTTGCAGCGGATGGGCGGGGGTTTGGGGTGTGTGGCGGTCGCGAAGCGACCGCCACACACCCCAAACCCCCATTCTCCGGCACAGCAAAGGGCTGGTCTGAGTAGTTACTTTAGAGGGATATTATAGCCGAACGATGCGGAAGAGACAATTGATGAGTAGATGGGGTGAGCAGGTTTGGTGAGTAGATGGATAAACGAGCATCTTTTGATTTGGAGCGGCACGGGGACTTGCTGCGATCTGTTTTGGATGCGGTAGCTGCGGTGCGGCGATGGTCGCCTAAACGCTTGACCTACATCTTGCGCCAGCACCCGTTGCCCAATGGCAAGACGCTGTCCAAAAGCCAACTTCTCGACGGATACGCGCAGTTGTGTGAGCAGATGGACGCTGATCCGGACCCCCGGCTAATTCGCCGCTTGCGGCTCAAGCCGACGCGCACCATCTCTGGCGTGGCGCCGGTGGCGGTGCTGACCGAGCCGTACGCTTGCCCCGGCACGTGTATCTTCTGCCCTGATGTCGCCGGGATGCCCAAAAGTTATCTGCCCGACGAACCGGGCGCGATGCGGGCCGCCAATCACGATTTCGACCCCTACAACCAGACGGCTGCTCGCATCGCGGTGATGTCAGACATCGGTCACAACGTGGATAAGATCGAGCTCCTGATCCTGGGCGGGACCTGGTCGAGTTACCCGGAGGCGTACCAGGCGTGCTTCGTGCGTCGTTGCCTGGATGCGATGAATGATTTCGAAGCGGAGACGCTGGAGGAAGCGCAGCAGATCAACGAGAGCAGTGAGCACCGAAACGTGGGTCTGGTGGTGGAGACGCGCCCTGACTGCATCACGATCGAGGAGGTGCGGCGCTTGCGCTGGTTGGGCGTGACGAAGGTGCAATTGGGCGTGCAAAGCCTCGACGACGAGATCTTGACCCGTAACCGGCGTGGTCATACCCTCGCCGATACCCGCCGGGCGATGCGTTTACTCCGTTTGGCCGGGTTCAAGATCGTGGTGCATTGGATGCCCAACCTGTTGGGCGCGACGCCGGAGCGCGACCTGGCCGATTTCCGGCGTATGTGGGTGATGGCGGATATCCGGCCCGATGAGATGAAGATCTACCCCACGGCGCTTCTGGAAGGGACAGAGCTTTACGAGTGCTGGCAGAATGGATCGTACCAGCCCTACGATGAAGAGACGATGGTGGCGCTGCTAGCCCGCTGCAAGACATTGATCCCCCCGTATTGTCGCGTAAACCGGTTGATGCGCGACATTCCCGCGCCCAACATCGTGGCGGGTGTGAAGAAATCGAATCTGCGCCAGATCGTGCAACAGCGGATGGCGCGAGAGGGATTGGCCTGCCGCTGCATCCGCTGCCGCGAGGTGCGCGGTCGCTCGGTCGACACCGGTGAGCTGACGCTGGAACGAATCGACTACGAGACCGACGTCACCAGCGAGCGCTTTCTACAATACGTCACGCCGAGTGGACGACTGGCAGGGTTCCTGCGCCTCTCGCTGCCTCATCCAGGCGCGCCGCGTCCGGTCGAGGGGCTGGAAGGTTGTGCGATGATTCGTGAGATACACGTGTACGGGCCCGCGTTGGAACTGGGCGCCCGGGGAGAGCAGGCCGTCCAACATGCCGGGTTGGGAACACAATTGATCCAGGAGGCGCGGCGGGTCGCCCGGCAGGCGGGTTTTCCTCGATTGGCCGTCATCGCCGCCGTCGGCACGCGGGCGTATTACCGCGAACGTGGATTCGAGTTGGTCAATTCCTACATGATTGGCGATGCCTGAAAGAATGAGGTTCTTTGGGATTTCGCATGGTCGCGGTGAAAGATTAGCCACGAATTGCACGAATTAACACGAAAATCCCAAAGATTAGTGACAATTCGTGTAATTCGTGGCAAAAAATTGACCACTTGCTAAGCTAACCAGGCGAACTACCAGAGAGCCAAGAATGAAAGACAGAAAGACAGAATTAGCGTAACGATTGCCCCTTTTCGGTGTTTATAATCATGGTTCGTGTCGTAATTGGGTAAGGTTTTTTTAAAGTCGAATTAAACTGGAAGGGGGTTCATCATGAATCGATACGGGCGAATTACCGGGTGGGGAAAAGCGGTCCCTGAGCGTGTTTTGACCAACCACGACCTGGAAAAGATGGTGGATACGTCAGATGAGTGGATCGTCACCCGCACAGGAATCCGCGAGCGTCACATTGCCGGCGAGGACGAGATGGTATCGACGATGTCGGTGGAGGCTTGCCAGAAGGCGCTGGCGCGGGCGGATGTCGATCCTGAAGAAGTGGAGCTTATCATTGTCGCGACGTCCACGCCCGATTACTTCTGCCCACCGGTCTCCAGCATGGTGCAACATCAATTGGGGGCGACGCGGGCGGGGGCGTTTACGTTGGTCGCCGGGTGCACCGGCTTTGTCTATGGATTGGTGACGGCGTTCCAGTTCGTTCAGACCGGGTTGCACGAGAAGGTATTGGTGGTGGGGGTGGAGAAGCTGTCGCCAGCCGTCGATTGGAGCGATCGCAACACGTGTGTCCTCTTTGGCGATGGCGGCGCGGCCGTCCTGGTGGAAGCCAGCGATCAGCCTACGGGGATGTTGAGTTGCGAGTTGGGTTCCCAGGGCGAGGATTGGGACGCCTTGATTGCGCCGGGTTACGGGACCGCCCATCCGCTGAACGAACAGGTGTTGCGTGACAAGATGCAATACCTCCGGATGGACGGGCGACGCGTCTTCAAGTTCGCCACGCGCAAGATGACCGACGCCGTGATCAACGTTGTACAGGATAGCGGCTTGAGTTGGGATGACGTGGACTTGGTCATTCCTCACCAGGCCAACTCGCGCATCATCGAACTGGCGGTCCGGCGTCTGGGTATATCGCCTGATAGAGTCATGGTCAACGTGGAGCGCTACGGCAATACCTCGGCCGCCTCCATTCCCCTGGCGCTGTGTGATGCAATTGACGAGGGGCGTTTGCAGTCTGGCGCTCACGTCGTATTGGTTGGATTTGGCGCCGGGCTGACGTGGGCCTCGTTGGCGATGCATTGGCAACCAGAGCGGGATAGCGAACAGCCGATCCGGGTGGAGGATTGGCCATTGTTGGATAGCCTGTTCCAACCCGTCACGCGGATGAGGAATGCCGTTTGGAGCACACAAGTCAACGCGCGCGCGCGGTTGCAGGACCTGGCGATAGCCGCCAGGAAACCGATTTACGAGTGGCAAAAACGATTCAAGAATTAAAGGAATCTCACCATCAACCTGTTCGCATCACGAGCGGCAGGCCAGAGATCGTTTTGGAAACGCTTTTACTCCGAGCAAGTATATCTGCCGCTGTAGAGTGTGGTCTCTCGCCCATCTATCTCGAAGCGGATTTCCATCGTGCCCCCGACTGGCGCGCGATAGAAGTCAGCCTTGATCTTGCCCTGCCCCCTTGGTCCTGATATGCGAGTGCTAAAGTAGCCCTGGCGCACGTGCCCCCCGCTTTCGAAGAAGGGCGACCAGGCGAAGAAGCCCGCGTTGATGGGTTCCCCCAGGGCCTCCAAGACTTCGGGATGTCGTTCGACGGTGCGCATGATGCACGTGTACTCCTCGGTGCTCTTGATGAACAGGCCGAAGAAGAACACCATCACTGCTGGAAAAAGCGATATCAACACAGCTAACTTCAACGCACGCCAAATTCTCTTGAGGTTCATTTTTCACTCTCCACCTGCCACACGTGAACCACCGTTTCCCCGAACAGACCGGCCTCACGCTCGGCCACGTAGATGAAGCCGTGCTCACGGTCGTAGGCCGTGGCCCCGAGGATCGCGCATTCCCCACCGAGCACCACGGCTGGGCTGTAGGCCTCGTAAGGCAACACCTCCCACGGTTCCCTGGCGTCGGCGAGCACCTCTTTCAGTCCCTCGGGGTCGTAAAAGAGGATCTGGGGCTCATACGGGTAGGCGTGGTATCCGCTGGATGGGGCGCATGGGTCGTCGCCGCATACGTCTGTCGATCCGTAACAGTTGTCCCCTAGTCCCTTTCTCCCGAATATGAGGATGCCGCTTTTGGAGGCGGTCTCCACCCAGACCCCGCCTTCCCAGTTGTCCATCGCTCGATAGCCCGGAAAGTGACAGACGCCCGGCGCAGGATTTTCGTTGATGTCTCCCTCGGCTTCCCAGACGCATTCGACCACTTCGGTGTAGTACAGCAGGGCCAGCGCGTCCAGGTTCTGCCCCGACGTCGGCTCATCGCCGCCCTCCCACGGCGCGAGCGCGTACAGGGTCGGTCCCTGAGAGCCGCCCAGCGCCCCGGCCTCACGATGGTTGCCGGCGATGAGCCACTTGCCAGCCAGATGCTCGTCGGCGAAGCTCGCCGGAGCCTGGAAGAGATAGTTGCTGGTTTTGGCGTTGTGGAAGACGTCGTCGTCCGACGGGCGGTCTCCGATGTGCCATACCCCTTGCGCGCCGGTCAGGTCCAGTTCGCTCCATCCCAGGGAGTCTTGATCGTGGCCAGCGGTGTTGTACCAATCTCTCAGGTTCCACACGATCTTGTCCACGTTGGGCAGATATTCCAGACCGTCCAGCTCTCGATAGACACAGTCTGTAGCGTAGGTGCAGTTGTCTTTCCATCCCCCGGTGATGTCGGTCAAGGGTCGCAGCACCGACGCCTTGGGCAGGTCATCGAAGGTGTCAGAGATCACCGGCTCAGGGATGCTGATTTCGCCGACCAGGTCCTGATGTGCATGGCCTGCTGCGTAGAGCGAGCCGGGGTAACGGTCGTCCGATCCGGGATCGCCTGCGGGGTAATAGGCCAGCGCGTGCCCACTGTAGGCCCACTCGTCGCCTGCTGGGTAGGCGAAGGCGCCCAGATAGGTCAGATCGCCCGGCTGGACGAGGTCGCTGGGGGGTGGCGCTGCGACGTCGTTCCGTAATATCAGCGGCAGATAGACGCGGTAGTTGCCCCGCGCCTGGATGGTGATGGTGTGAGTGTCCATACCGCTGCCGCTGCCGCCGCAGTTCTCGGCCGCGAGGGTGATGATCTTTGTGCCGGTGGTGGCCCAGGTGTACGTGACGCTGGCGCTCATCTGCCCGGCATCTGGCGCCGGGTCCCAGGTGTACGTGATGGTTGGTGATGCATCGGAGGGGGTGAGGGAGGCGTGGAAGGCATAGGCCGTATTCGTGTAGCCGGTCGTGGGGCCGCTGATGGTCACGCCGGTGAGCGGGGTGCAGGTTGCGCCGCCCTGCCAGCGGTTGTAGTAGACGTTGAGCAGGGGAACGAACTCGGCGGTGGCTTTCTGGTTGCCGGCGGTGGTGGGGTGGCTGTCGCCGCTGGGATAGGCCGAGAAGTTGTTGCTGACGGTCTGGGTGTGTGTGATCTGACTGCCGTTCCAGTAGTGGTGGTTGCCGACGGGCCGCGCGTCGTAGTCGTTCGTGTCGGGATCGCCGTCGTTGGAGGTGAGCACGTTGTAGTAGTCGAAGACGGCCACGTTGTCGTGGGCGTAACCGGTGAGCCAGTCGTTCAACAGCCAGTCGTTGAAAGCGCGGGCGTTGGCGGCGTGCGCGGCGTCGGTCTCGCTTTCCATCAGCGGGGGCGCGGTGACGACAACGAACAGCTTGTCCTGGCGAATCTCAAAGTAAGTCAATATCTCGTTGTAGACCGCTTTGGCGTTGGCAATGGTGAGCGAGTTATCGGGTTCGGAGAGCGGCGGGTCGTCGGGATTGCCGTACAGGTTGGAGTTGGGGTAGCAGGACTTGAACATGATGATCTCGTTCTCGCCGCCGGGATCGGAGGCCAGGCGGGCGTAGGAGGAGTGCTGGTCGTACTCGGTGTAGAGGGCGGCGGTGTAGGTGATGGCATTGGGGCCGGTGAACCAGTCAGGCCAATCTGGAATATCGGTGTTGTTCCCAATACCGTCCGGCCCCCAGCCATAGTTGGTGTCGCTCACAAAGTAGTTCGCATCGCGCAGAGCGATGCCCAGGCCGCCGTTGCTGTCGTTGAGCCAGTTTTCGCCGCAGGAGTGGTGGATAAAGATCAGCTTGACCGGCTCGTCGGGCGGGCTGGGGTCTTCGGCGGCCAGGGCCAGGGGCGCG
>DSAR01000300.1 GCA_011046405.1 Chloroflexota bacterium
GGAAACGGAAACGGAAACGGAAA
This sequence comes from Chloroflexota bacterium, assembly GCA_011046405.1. Taxonomy (GTDB): domain Bacteria; phylum Chloroflexota; class Anaerolineae; order B4-G1; family B4-G1; genus DSAR01. The sequence continues at coordinate 24 of DSAR01000300.1, forward strand.
CGGAAACTCAAGCAAATATCGGTATTCTAAATGAGAACGGTCTAACTGTCAATTGCAACCTTGTATCCTCAGCACCGTCGATGCGATCAGGCACAGCAATTGGGCCACCTCAAAGAAGGGAGGTCTGTATCATCTCAATAAACCGGGGCAAACTCGCTCGGCAAACTCGCTCGGGCCGGTCTCCTGACCGTGCCCGCTGTGGCTCGGTCGGGAGACCGGCCACAGCTCCCCAACTTATTGAGAAGATACGGAGGTCTCAACTATGGCCCGTGAACCTTACAAATACAGGATCAAGCTCAGCGGGAAGGAGAGACAAGAGCTTCGCCAGGCTAAGCGTCGTGGGTTCAAAAGTGCCCGCTGGTGATCCGTATTCTGATCATCCTGCTGGCTGATGCTGGTAAGACCTATCGCTGCGACAGCGTTCACCCTGGGATGCTGTGAGCAAACGGTGCTGAATCAGCGCAAGAGATTCCTTGAGCGTGAGGAGCAGAGGAGGCTGTTTGACTCAGGCATCGCAAGTCTCATATGCCATTGTCGAACTATCACGATCAGGTTCTAAGGTGTAAGGCCTCGAGATGGCTCAGTTTTTCCAGAAGAGCCGGGGCGCTAAACGCGGTCTTGTATATCAACCCTTCGACCTGAGCGTCTAGCTGTCTCCGCTCTACCTCTGTCAGGGTCTTGGCTGTCAGTACAATGACGGGAATATCTGCCGTATCGGTTCTGGTTTGTAGTTCCGCTAATACTTCGAAACCTGATTTCCCGGGCAACATCAGGTCGAGAAGAATGATATCAGGGTGCTTGTCCTGGGCGATGGTTATGCCCGTCTCTCCATCTTGCGCGGCAAGCACGGTGTAAGGCTCTAGCATCTCCTGCACCATCGCTATGATGTCTGGATTGTCGTCAATGATTAAAATCGTGTGTTGGGCTATCGATTCGGAGAGGAGCCTTTGTAGAACCGAGCGCAAGTGACGCCAACGAATTGGCTTCACCAGGTAGTCTGCAGCGCCCAATGTATGCGCCATCCCTTGTTCTTCCAGCGCCGAAATAACCAGGACCGGGATTTCTCTGGCTTGTGGATCTGATTTTAGCAGGCTCAATACATCCCAACCATCCTGATCGGGCAGACGGATATCCAGCGTGATCAAAACCGGTGCCAATTCGCGCACCTGCTGGAGTATGTCCTTCCCACTTGTGCGCTGGATCGGCGTATATCCTTCTTGGCGAAGATGGAGGGCCAACAGGTTGCTAAACTGACGATCATCTTCGACGATCAATACCTTTTTTCCACCATCATGCAATAAAGCCTGGTCGGTCTCCGTTCGATCTTCGGCCTGAGGACCACTGACCGGCAAAAGGCAGTAGAAGGTAGAACCACGACCATATTCGCTCTCAACCCAAAGATATCCGTCGTGCAATTCCACCAATCGCCGGCTAATCGCCAGTCCCAATCCTGTGCCCGCGATTTCGCGCGTCGAAGAGCCATCGACTTGTCGAAATTCCTCGAAAATCATCTCTTGATGCGCCGGCTTGATGCCTATGCCGGTATCAGACACCGAGAAAATCATTGCGGTATCGTCAGCCAGACGACAGGTGAGCGTAATGCATCCTTCCTCCGGCGTGAATTTATGTGCATTACTGAGCAGGTTCAGCAATACCTGGCGCAGCCGAACGCGGTCGGCAGTCAATGGGGGTAATTTCTCGGCAATCTCAACCTTGAATCTCTGGGACTTCTTCTCGGTCAAAGGGACAATGGTCGCGCGAACCTCATCTAACACATCGGCTACGTCAAAGGTCCTTAGTTTTAGCTCCATCCGCTGGGCCTCAATCTTGGAAAGATCCAGAACGTCATTGATCAAAGCCAAGAGGTGCACGCCGCTGGCGCGAATATCCTCCACACACTCCTTTTGGTCAGGTTTCAGTTCACCCACCAGGCCGTCCACGAGCACCTCAGAGAAGCCGATGATGGAATTGAGCGGCGTTCGAAGTTCGTGACTCATATTCGCCAAAAACTGACTTTTGAGTCGGTCGAGTTCTTTCAAACGCACGTTGGCCTCTTCTAACGCTTTAGCGCGTTGCTGTAATTCCTGTTGTGTGGATTCAATCTCCTCGAACAAGCGCGCTCGCTCCACCAACACGGCCAGGTTACTGGCCAACGTGCTCAAAAGCTGTACATCGCCTTCCGAGAAGGCGTTGAGTTCCGGGCTTTCCAGGTTCAGGACCCCGATGACCAGGGCGCCAGCGGAGAGCGGCACACACAACTCGGACCGGGTATCGGAGATGATTGCTAGATACCGGGGGTCGCGTCTGACATCCGGGACAAGAGCCGCTTCGCCATATCGAGCTACCCAACCAATAATTCCCTCTCCTATTGGAACCCGCAAGTTGACAAATTCATCAGGAATGGGCGCGGTCCCAGCCACCTGAACCTGATACAGGGTATCAGCCTCGTAATCTAACAACGCAATTAACACGTAGACGTTCTCAAAGCTATCCAGCAGCGTTTCCACAGCCGCCTGCAAGGTATCTTCCAGGCGAACGCCCGAGGCTGCAGCCAGACTCACGTCGTGGAGCAGACGCAATTCTCGCACGCGGCGTTGAGACTCCTTGAACAGGCGGGCGTTCTGCAAAGCCACGGCGGCTTGATCGGCAAAAGCGCTCACCATCTGCATCTTATCGCCCCCGCTCCGCACGTCATCAGAGGCCGAACTTTTATCGCATCCTACCTCCAAGACGCCCATCGTGACGTCTCGTATCTTGATCGGGACGAAGAGACGTATCAATTGCTCGTGATTATAACACCGCCACGTCTCTCGGTCGAATCGTTCATCCCAGGTATCAACGATCTCGGTGCAACCGGTGCGATAGACGTCAGCCAGGATACCGGGATGATCGAGAGGGTAAGGGGTCGTCTCGACCCATTCGGGGAAAACGTCGAACTCCCATTGCCAGATGCTGTGTTGAACGCGAATCGTGGCAGATGCTTCGTCGACACTGGCGAGCAAGACGTAATCACAATTAACTGTACGGTATACGGATTCCAGAATGGTATAGACGACATTTTCTTCGTCCAGGGAAGCCATAGCGCTGCTCGTCTCGTAGAGGGCTTGCATCTGCCGAGCGAATTTGCGCGTTTCAGTCAGAAGTCGGGCGTTTTCCAACGCGACGGCCGCCTGTCGCGCCAACGTCTCCCCGCTCGCAATCTCGCCCTTGGTAAATCGCCGGAATCCATCGCTATCCCAGAGTTGCACGAAACCAGCCAGGCGATCGTGGGCGATCATGGGCAATACAAGCGTGGCTTGAGCGCCTCGCGCCTCTAACTGGACTCGTGCACGAGGATCGACTTCAGGATCCCGCAACGTGAGTTGCGTCGGCTGGCGCCGCTCCAGAGCCATGGCAACGGATGGGATATCCGCCAAGGCATAAACTTGTTTTTCCTTCTGACTTCTTTCCCGTTCTGTCGCCCGCGACGTGACGTAAGCGGCAGCGACCCGGGCGACTTCAGTCCCCTGATCTACGACGTAAACCTCGGCGCTGGTGCAACTCAACACCTCGCATAGACTGCGGGCGATGTAAGAGAGTATCTGATCGGCGTCCAAGGTCGAGGATAAGGCGGCGGTCACCCTGTGAAGTAAAGCGGACTCGCGTAACTGCGCCCGCGCCTGTTCGTACAATCGAGATTTTTCAATGGCCAGCGCTACCTGATGGGCAAAAGCAAATGCCAACCTCGCTGCATCCTGATTGTAAACGTCGGGAAAACGTGAGTCTATCATCAACACGCCGATGACTTCATCCCGGTGAATCAACGGAAGTCCAAGCCACGAACGGGTCCGGTCAGAGCAACCAGCGCGGTCTCCCTCATCTATCTCCTGTGCGTCTGAAACAATGACAGGCTGGCGATCCCGCACAACCTGGCGCACGAGGGGTCGTTCATCGACGATGAATCCCCGCAAATCGCCCTGCGGCAAGCCGCGTGAGGCCATAATCCAACATCGTCCTTCGTTGATCAGAGCGACCGATGCAGTATCGTACGGCACCACCCGGTGCAGCTCATCCAGAACGTGTTCCAATAACTTATCGAGCCGCAGTGTCTTGCTCAAGGTTTCGACGGTGTCGAGCAGGGTTTGAGCGATCTCACGCTCGCGTATCACGTCCTGGAAGAGCCGGGCGTTTTCCACAGCCATGCCAATTTGCCGGCCAATGGACATCAACAAATCGCGATCATCGTTGGAAAGGGAAGATGGGGTATCACTCACGAGACAGATGACGCCTAACGAACGATCTTTGTGCATGATGCGTGCGCCGCCGTAAGACCGCAAATTCATCTCTAGCAGATTGGCGCTGTCTGCTGGCGCATCGCCTCGCAGATCCTCCACGATCAGCGAGGTTTTCTCCCGATGGACGACATGACATAACGTACCATCAAAGCCATGGGTGTTCAATCGTTCGACGAGCACATCTGGCAGGCCCTGACAGCTATAAAGCGTCAATTGTCCCGATCGCTCGTCCAACAAGGCGATAAGCCCCCCAGAGACCCCCAGCGCCTGGATCACTTGAGAAAGCGCTTCATCGAGCAGATCGGGTAAATCTAACGAGCCAGACAGGGCGTGAGCGACGGCATTCCGAGCGGTCAAGGCCATATTTTGTCTTTGCATCGCCTGCTCGATTCGGACCTGCTCGGTGATGTCCTCGCCCGATCCCAAAATACCGACGACGTGTCCCGCATCGTCCTTCAATATCGTATTATGCCAGGCTATCAATCGTCTGTCGCCCGACTTGGTCACGATCTGGTTTCGATAACGTTCGACAGGTTCAATTTCTCCGGCCATCAGTTGATCAAAGACACGCTGGACATCCTCTTGAGCGTCCGCCGGTACGCACTGCGCCAACCAATCCTGGCCGATCAGTTCATCCTCGGCATATCCCAACACACTGCATCCCTTGCGATTGATCAGGGTGATTTTCCCATCCGCATCCAGCGCAACGAGGATGACTTCGGCCACCTCCAGGTACTTCTGCGCCCGGCCCCGTTCCCGCCGCAGCGCTTGTTCCATCTGCCATCGTGGGGTGATGTCCAAGACCACACCGAAGGCGCCCACGTAGTCCCCATGCTCTCCAAAACGAGGAGAAGCAGTCACACGCAAACGCTTATGGCGCCCCTGGGGGGCGATGAAAGAAAGCTCGTAAGTCGAGGCCTTTCCTTGGCGGCGTTGGGCCGTCTGTTGACGAATGAATGCACGTGCGTCTTGGTCAAAGAGTGAAAATAGGTTTCTACCCACCAGATCCTCTAGCGGCGTCTCGAAAATCCGGGCAAAGGCCGGGTTGCAAAATGTGATGCTTTCGTCCACATCGACGATGCCGATTCCCTCTTCGATATGCTCGAACACCTCGTTTAGCAGGGCTGTCTGTTCTCGAAGCGCGCGCTCGGCTTGTTGGCGCGCAAGCATCACCTGCGCCTTTTCCAACACCCGTTGTATAACGATGTCCACTTCATCAAGACCCCGGATGGGTTTTCTGACGTAATCCCAAGCCCCACACCTCATCGCGTCGATGACGTCGTCCAAAACGTCCGCCTCAGAAACGAGGATGATTGGCAACGCTGGCTGTTCGCGGTGCAGCGTCTCGATCACCTGGAAACTGTGCGGCAACTGCAAATCGAGCAGGACGATATCGAAATGTTGCTCTTGCGCTATGGTCATACCCTGAACATCGTCCTGAGCTGCTGAGACAACATACCCCTGCTTGGAAAGGTAATCGTCCAAGGAATGTTGCGCAAGGTGTGCATGACCTAGAATTAAGATTCTCTTTTCATTCATCGTATATCTCCCCGCTTCTCTTTCAACAATCAGTATAGCACATCTCTCGTTCAAAAGCCAAAAATGCCAAATGACAGCTTCGTTGCCCTACATCTCTGGATCACGAATGACACGAATTGTCACTAATCTTTGGGTTTTTCGTGTTGATTCGTGCAAACCTGTCCTGAGCGTAGTCGAAGGATTCGTGGCTAATCTCTCACCGCGGCCATGCGAAATCCCAAAGA
>DSAR01000475.1 GCA_011046405.1 Chloroflexota bacterium
AAGAATATCATCGGCGGCCCCGGCACGGGTAATCGTTTCAACCAATCGCTCAAGCCGGACGGTGAGCGCTTCTGCCCCCGCTGTGCCCTGAGCAGTTATCTGGAGACCAAGCGGTTGGGCATGCAATTCGAGGGTATTTTTCCTATCCCCAAGCTCTACAACGTCATCTTTCACTACGGCGACCACGCCGACTGGGAACTGGAGGCCATCCAGCAGCAGATCGATTACGTGCTGACCGAAGTGGGCGGCGAGAAGGAAACTAAAGACCTGTGGGACGACCTGCAGCGATTGAGAGAGACAGTGGCCCGCCAACACGACCGCGCCCTGGCGCCCATCGATTTTGAAAACTGGATACCCTCGGCGCTGGAGGTAGTGCACCAGATGCAACAGGACGTGGAGGCAGAAGTCATCCCACTGGGCGGTGGCGACTACCGGTTGTTGGTCTTCATCCTGCCGCAACTGCGGCCCGGCTCCCGCGAAGGGTTGGAGTTTGTGCAGAAACGATTCTCACACAGTCGGCTAGCGGTCACTACCCTGTTGGGCTTCCTGCACCGGTTGTGCGGCTGCGACGGCCCATACTACTTCCAATCTGTGCCCCGCCTGACACCCAGCGGCTTCGACGCCAACACGTTCTATATCCGGGGTGAGGCCGAACAGGCTGACGAGGTCCTGCGTCGCTACGGCCTGATCGCCGAGTTCGCGCGGCGCGTGGTGCGCTATCGCAAGGGGCACTCCCAACTGGCCGATTGGATTCTGCTGGCGGAGCAGGTGGAGCGCGATCCTTTGGCCGTCTTTTCCGACGTGTTACGCAAGTCGCCCATCCGAGGAGGTGATAAATTTCAAGACTTTCGTTACAAGCGGCTTTCCAACGATTTCGTGCCCGGCATGAGCGTGGTGGACGGCAGCGAGTATCTGGCCTTGTTTGAACACCTACGTAACTTACAGGATGAACTTCAATCATAGGAACACGACAACGAATTTGGAAAGGGAACGAATGATGGCCTGGCTTGATTCGTTCCATTCTCCATTCGCTGTTGTGCTTCCCAACAGATCAAGGAGGTATTACAAATGGATAAATTACGCACCGCAGAACTGGACGAATTTAGTGAGCTGCTCTTTCGAGCATTGGACCGATTGGGCGGAGATCTGCTCCCGTTCTTTTTGAGTGAGCGACCTTCAGCCTACGAGAAATACCCACGCATGTTGGTGGCCCTGATTCAGCGCCACGGCGTTGAAGCGGGTTTCCAGGAATGGAGCACCAAGGTACTGCGCGATGCTAGCGATCACCGCAAGGCAGATGAATATGGCGAACTAGAGAAACTGCGCCAGTGGATGCTGACTCACGAAGATCTCTTCGATAAAGCCCACCTGGCCCACCTCAAGCGCAGCCTCTACGGGCGCATCTACGCCTACCTCTACCCGCGTCGACTGCTGACCACGGCCTACGCCGAGGCACATCGAGGCGATAAGGAGGCTACGGAAGAGAAAGCCATTCAGGCGAACTTCCGCGCGGACGTCGCTCCGCAGATTGAGCAACTGCGCGAGGTCTACGGTGATGGCGAACGCCTGGAGAAGATCATTGCCGACGCCGAGGAGTTCCTGGTGATCAGTGGCAAGCGATATGCCTGGAAAGAAAAGGATCGCTCGTAATACTCGATTGTACACAGTAACTTTAACTATTCAGGAGGAAAAACAATGTCTTTAGAACTTTTCGTCAATCAGATGGTCGAGATGGAATCGCTTGTCCCCCGAGAATTGAAGGGCAAGAAAGTCGCCCAACCGACCTTCACCCGTGAAGTGGTGACCGTCGTCGGGCTCAAGACCACCGCCGCGCGCTTTCTGCCCGTCTCCCACGAGGGTCACTCCAACGAGACCTACGTGGATAAGGTGGACGTGCTGGGAAAACAGCGGGCCGAGTTTATCGCCCGTAAGCTGAAGGGCATTGAGCGCCGGGCGCACATGGCGCTCTTCCGCGAACTGGCGGCCCGCACCAACGGCAGCGACGAGTGGAAGTCTTTCTTCGAGGGGCACTTCGGCACCCCGTGCATTATCCCCGACGGGCTGTGCATCGCCTGTTGGAACTGTGGACTCTTCGGCGGCCTAGACGCAGCTGGGCAGCGGGCGACCTTCTCGCGTGCGCGTTACTTCGATACCTACTCCATCGAGGAGACACTGGAGTGCGTTTCGATGCTGGAGAGCGAGGAGGGAATGGGCATCGGTAACCAGGTCTACGAGGATATGGTGGCTGACAAAGAAGGGAAACCGCGGGGTCGTGGCGCGGAGACCTACCACCTCTACGAGTACGTCAAGGCCGGGACCCACTTCCCCTTCATCACCTTGATCGAATCACCGACGTTGCTGGATGTGGTCGGCTATCTGCACGCCGTACGCCGCGCCGACGCCCACGGCTACGGTAAGTACTCCGCCAACCACGGCAAGTTCGATACCCAGTTCCTGGCCGTCGCCACCGGCTACCCCCGCTTCAGCGTGCTCAATATGCTTGAATGGGCCGAAGCGGGGGATCTTGAGGCCAAGTTCGCCAACGGCGAGGTGCAGTTCGACGCACTGGGCGAGGCCGTGATGCTCACCGGCGACGAGATCGATGCGCTGGCCGACAAGCTGCAGGGGGCCTTCGACGAATACGTCGCGGCACTGGGTTAGGGGGTGGACGATGACGCTCTACGCACGCGCTATTACGCTGCGTAACTGCGGGCGTTTCACCGTGATTGCCTCGGACTTCGGCGGTGACTACCGCACGCAAACCCACGTCACCAGCCAGGCGCTCTATGCCAGCCTGACTCACGGTGCGACCTGGCGTGCCGGCGGCACTGTCGAGGGTCGTCCGATCTATCCTTCCATTAAGGTGCAGAAGGATCGGTACGACTTCTCCACCGACTACGATCTGCAGGAATTGCCGATCTGGTTCACGCCGGGGCTATTTGCGCGCCGTGATGGGGATGATCTCTCGGATCAAGCACTGGACGCCGGCTACTTCAATGTAGTCCACGAATGCTACCCCTCGACGAGCAAGCAGTTCAAATTCGATGGGAAAGGTAAGCTAAAGGACGCAAAACGCCCTTCACGGGTGCCTACATATGGCACGTGGCAGGGCATCCTGCCAGATCGACGGCTGTACACTGTCGCATTGGCCCACGATCCGGCGCTGTTAGAGGCATTCGAGGTCGGCCAGACTTACTTGCTGGGCAAAAAGCGCACGATGATGCAGATCACGGCACGTTCCGAGCTTATAGCCGGTGAAGAAAAGCGCGGCATCTGTCATACCGGCCTGCTCCAGTTAACGCCCGATCAGATCACACACTTTCGTAGCTTCGATGTAGTAGCAGCCACGATGCGCTATTTGATTGTACAAGGGGAGATCCGCGAGGAACAGACTTGTATCACGTTCGACTTTGATGATGCTTCCGACGAACAGTCCCTGGCGCTACCGCAGTTCTACCTGGAGAATACGCCTCTGGCAACAGAGATGCAGCAATGACACCCACTTGGACGCCGCGGATCAATCGCCCACGGCGCTCAGGTCAACAATTCGTTCCATTCTCCATTCGTTGTAGTGTCACGAAAGAACAGAAAAATGACCACCGCCAACCATCTGGAAACCCTACTCGAAGCCGCCATCACGTCTGGTCTGTGCCCGACGCTGCGGGGCTGGTCCAGCGCGACGGGGGAGGTGCTGCCGGCGCAGTACCTCCTCCTGACCCGGGACCTGCCCCGCGCACGGGCCAGGCTCAGGTGCGCCGCCGAGGCCCTGCTGGCCTTGCTCGACGTGGCCGATGGGGCTTACGCCGATGGGAACGGCGATCACTGTGCCAAGTTCCGCGCCCTGGCCGCCGCACCCGATTGGCTGCTGCGTCCCTCCGAGCCCGACGACAACGACCCCGACGTGGCCCTGGTGTGGGAGTGCGCGGTCACGCACAGCGGCGACTGGCAGGGGTTTCTGGAGGCGCTTCACCAGGCCGGTTCCGTCGAGTGGCAATGGGCCATCCGGCGCTGCCGGGTGCTGATGCGCTTCGAGGAGGAGCAGGGGGGAGATTTGGCAGGCTTGATTGGTATTACAGCGGCAAGGCCAAAATGATCGACGATACATCTCCCCCTCGACCCGTTTGAGGACACTGAAAAGGCTCTAACGGCCTGCCGGACCCCCACGGAATGGCTGTATTATAACTTGACAACGTTAACTTTTATCCTGGCGAATGAATTCGCGAGCTACCGTGCGTCAGTGACGCGGGCCTGCGCGGATTAACTTCCAGTCGCCGAAGGGTGACTTTGCAGCGCGTGTTTTTTACGCGCCGTTGCACGCGGTTTCAACCGTCGTGGGACTCGAAGTTAACATTGTCAAGATAATCAGCGCTAACCATCCAGAGATACCTAGGAGGAAAATCACGTGAACTTACCAGACCGTGTTGAACAACTGATCATCCAGGTGGTGGACGGTGAATGGGGAGATGCGAATGGCCCCGACATACGCCGTATACGCACGGAGGACTATATCACCGATGCCGATGTCGTCATTCCTGCTACCTGGATGCTATGCACCAAAAACTTGCCCCAGGCACGCGACCGGCTGCGCCGGGCGGTCGGGCAGATGCGCCAGGCGCTGGACGGCCTGGAAGCGCTGCTGGACGCGATTGACGCCGCTGAGAAGGAAGCCGCCGCTCAGGGTCACCCAGAGTGGGCCCCGCTGATCGTGTTGCTCAAAGCCCCCTTTCCGTTGGAAAAACCGGAGATCTACGACCCTAACGAAACCTTCAACATCGCCACTATGCTGCGCGACACGCTCTTCGATGGCGATTGGGATCAATACATCGCCTGGACGGAGGCGCATGGCGGGGTGGAGCAGCGCGTCCAGGACACGCCCATCATGCGCAGCTTGCAGGAGTTCGAGCGCCGCTACGAGGTCAACCTGAGCGATCTGCTCTTCAGCAAAAGAGATCGCTTCGAACACGATTTGATACGCCTGGAATACGCCCAGCGCGCAGATCGCTAATCGTCTCGCCATTCGCTATTCGCTATTCGCTATTCGCAAGGAGGATACTGATGGACAATTTCAAGGCTCACCGTTTGCGCTTCGTCACCGAGGTGCAGACGACGATCGAATTGAATGAACACCAGGGTTCCGCTATTCGGGGGGCGCTGTACCACGCGATGCGCGCCCGCTTCTGCGGCAACAAGGCAGTCGACGAATGCGCCCAATGCCCCCTGGTCCTGACCTGTCCGGTTGCCGCGTTGCTCAGCACGCTCAAACCGGATGCACCGGGTGGGCGTGACGTGCCGCGTCCTTTCACCATTCAACCGCCTGTAATAGCAGGGAGCAGGGAGCGGGTAGCAGGTAGCGGGGATCGGGTAGCAGGTAGCGGGGAGCAGATAGCGGGTAGCGGGGAGCGGGGAGCGGGAAGCTGCGGGCATCCGGTGGAGGATGAACAGGGGCGGCTTTTCTTCCACTACCGGCCGGGGGAGCGTTTCGAGTTCGGACTCACGCTCTACGCCCAGGCGTTGCAACTGTTTCCTTACGTGGTGCTGACGGTCAAGACGTTCGAGGAGGGCGGGCTCGGGCGGCGGATGGCGCGGGATAGCGGACGTTGGCTGCGGGGCATCTTACGCATCCAGGAGGTCTGGGCGGAGAATCCACTGACGGGGGAACGACAACCGGTGCTGGCATCTGGCGACGACACGGTCCATGTGCCGGACGTGCCGATCACGCACGCACAAGTGTGCAAGTTTGCAAGTGAGCAAGTGGGCAAGTTTGCAAGTGAGCAAGTGGGCAAGTTTGCAAGTGAGCAAGTAGGCAAGCCTGCAAGTCTGCAAGCGGACAAGTCTGGAAGTGGGTGCGTTACGTTGAGATTTCTGACGCCGACGCGGCTGGTAGAGAGCGGGCGGCTGGTGAAACCTCACACATTTCGTTTCAAGCCACTACTGCAGCGTTTGCTGGACCGGCTGGAATCGTTGAGTCGCGACTTCTCCGATACGAAACTCGACGTCGATTTCTCCGCCCTGGTGGCGGCCTCGGAGAACGTGCGCGTGCTCGATAACCGGTTGT
>DSAR01000047.1 GCA_011046405.1 Chloroflexota bacterium
CAGGAGATCGAAGGCCTGGATCAACGTCTGGCCCTCGCCCCCGGGGGCGAGGGCCAGACGTTGATCCAGGCCTTCGATCTCCTGGGTGCGTTTTTAATCGAGTCAGATAAGCCACCGGGACAATTGCTCTTCCTGACCTACGCCGGCCAACTCGTCTTCGTCCCCGTCGACGAGATGCCGTTGTACACGCGCCTGGCCCAGGGCGTGCGGTTGCGGACCTTCGACCGCGACCCGGCGGTGGCCGTGACTGTGGCCCCGGCCCGTGGGTCCTGATGGGTGGGCATGATGCGAATCGGCGTTGATTTCGGCACCACCAACTCTGGCGCGGCGGCCTTCGACGGCCGGCGCGTGCGTCTATTCCCCATCGATCCCGTCGGGCTGGCGTCTACGATGATCCGCTCGACGCTCTACGTCACCCGCGACCACCAGGTCTCTATCGGTCAGGAGGCCATCGACGCCTACTACAGCCAGAACATCGGCCGGCCCAGCAAGATGGTGCGGCGATACGTCGGTGAGATCGAGATGACGTTCGCCGAACTGCCCTCCTTTATCCGCGACGTCTACGTCCTGGTGGATGAGTTAACGCCAGGGCGCCTGTTGCGCTCCCTGAAGAGCGAGTTGGCAACCGATTACGAGGGGACGACGATCTTCGACCGCTATTACGAGCTGGAGGATCTGGTCGCCATCTACCTGCGAGAGATTCGCCGCCGGGTGGAAGAAGCGGCCGGCGAGCAGGTGACCGGCGTCGTCTTGGGCCGCCCGGTCAATTTCGTCAACAGCCAGGATGCCGAAAATGAGCGTTCGGAGAGCGGCAACGAGCGGGCCGAGCGCCGCTTGCGCCGGGCGGCCGAGATGGCTGGCTTCCGGGACGTGACCTTCGAATTGGAGCCGGTGGCGGCGGCCCTGCACTACGAGTTGACGGCGCGGACTGCCCAGAACGTACTCGTCTTCGATTTCGGCGGCGGCACCCTCGATCTCACCGTGATGCGCGTCGGCGAGCCGGGCGGGCGGCGGATCTTCGCCACCGGGGGCGTGGGCATCGCTGGCGACGCCTTCGACCGGCGCATCATCGAGGCGCTGCTCCTCGATCACTTCGGGCGCGGGACGACTTGGGGCGAGGACGAGTCGCCCTTCCCCCGCCAGTACACTGACGCCTTGCTCCAGTGGCAGACCATCCCCGAACTGAACCGGCCGGAGATGCTCCACTTTCTCCAGTGGGCCCAGATTACCGGCAGCCATCCCGCGCGGGTGCGGGCGTTGGAATCGCTGGTGGTCAACAACTACGCCCTGCGCCTGATCGACGAGGTGGAGCAGGCCAAGATCGCCCTCTCGAGCGAGCACTTTGCCACCATCCATCTCGTCGACGGGGAGGAGGGGGCCGGGGACGAGATCAACCTGTGGCAGCCGATCACCCGTTCTCAGTTCGAGGCCCTCATCGCTGAGGCCCGGCGGTGTATCGAGGACTGCCTGTCGGACACGCTGGCCCGGTCCGGGCGCGCGGTGGACGAGATCGACGCCGTCGTCCAGACCGGCGGCTCGGCCCAGATCCCGTGTTTCGTCGAGATGATGGCTCACATCTTCGGACCGGAAAAGATCGTCGCGACCGATGCCTTCAGCAGCGTGACATCGGGGCTAGCGATTCGTGCGCACGGCGGGCCGGGTTGAGGGGAAGGTAACGTCATCTATGAGAAAAACCATCCTGGGCAGTAACGTGCTGTCATGGGGCCTGCACGTCGTTTTCGCCCTGCTTGCCCTCGTTCCTGTATTGCTGGCACTCGTCTACTCTGCCGACTACGACATCTTCTACGTGCCTTTTGCCTCCTGGTTCGTCTTTGGTTTGAGCGCGTTGATCCTGATTCTCGATGGGCTCGCACTCTGCCTCCGCGTTCGTCTCCACAAGGCAAGTCAATTGCACGCCCACTTGACGCAAGATCCCATACGGGATGAAATCCCCGTCATCTATGGACATAAATTCCTGGATATGGCCGAGTTCCTGCCCATCATCCAGAGCCTCTTCGGACGACTTCCCGACGTCCGATCTATCCAGTTGGAACCGCTGCCCGGGGGGTATGGAGGCAGCCAGACCGTATTGGTCAAACTCCAGCAGAAATCGGATGCTTCAATGCTGCCCCGATCCTTCGTGGTCAAACTGGGCGACCGGCGCGAGATGGCTGGCGAGCGTGATAAGTTCCAGAGACACGTACGCTGGCGTCTGACGCGGGCGGCCACGTTGCTCGGGTATGCCGAGTGGGAAGGCTGGGCCGGGACGGCGTACGAGTTCGTGGGCATAGATCCGGACTACGAGATCCAGAGCTTCTACCAGTTCTACCGGGGTCACGCGGCGGTCGAGGTGTCGGCGTTGGTCGATGAGACCTATGCGCGCCTCGATCAAGCCTGGTATCGGCGTGGAAAGACGCATCCCATGGAACTCTACTGCGAATACAGCCTGCTACGCAAAAAGCAGCAGTCCATCGTCGAACATATCGGGGAACTGGTTGACGAAGACGATCCTTACCGTCGCAACTTCACCGTCATTGAGGAGAAGCTCCAGCCTCACCTGAAACCTCGCTTTTGTTCCGAAATGGACGTTCCCTGGCACGATCCGGTGGCGTTTCTGCGAACGTGGCCCCGGTCAAACCGGGTCGTTCCCATTCACCGGTCGACCGTCCACGGTGACCTCAACAGCCGCAACGTACTGGTCGAGATAGGGGCGGGTGGTCAGAAGTTCACCTGGTTCATCGACTTCTCCCATACAGGCAATGGACTGTCCCAAGCGCGCACCGAAGAGAGATTGCGAGAGGGAATCCCGGTAGATGGTGAAACGGGCCACACCCTGCGGGACTTCTGCCGGTTGGAGGCCGACGTGAAGTTCATCCTGACCAGGCTGTGGGACGAAGGCGACTTGAATCTGGCTGTGGCCTTCGAAAGAGAACTGCTGAAGCAGGGCGTGACGATGAAGGATTGGCAGGCGGTGTCCTTGCACGCCGAAGCGTTGAGGGATCGACGGTTCAGGAAGGCGTGGCAGGTCGTCAGAACGATACGGAGCTATGCGGCCAACTACCTCGGCAACACGGACGATTGGCGCCCCTACTGCTTGAGTCTGTTGCACGCCACGTTGCCCATCGTTTACTATCACCCGGATCAATTCGAGCGTACGGCCTGCGAACGCCAACAGAAACGGTATGCGCTTATCTCGGCCGGCATGCTGTGCGACCTGCTCTAACCATCACCTCAGCCGTTAAGTTGGTAGCCTATTCCCCAGATCGTTTGCACGCAAGTGTACGCAGGGTCTTCCGTCATCCGTTGCGCGAGGGGATCCAACGCCCCTCGCAGCCGCTTGACGAGTTGGGATAACGCGGCGTCGGTGACGCCGAGCGCTTCGCTGCCGTAGACGCGGGAGATCAGTTCGTCGGTGGAGAGGGCTTTTCCTTCCGCCTCCGTGAGGGCGGATAGCAGTGCGAACAGCTTGGGAGATAGGGTGACCGTCTCTATATCCACTGCCGTCTCCAGCCGGGCCTGGTGGGGAGACACGGCCGTAATCCGCACCGTCCCGGTCGAGGGGGAATCCAGACTGCGGATGAAACGCTCGAATAGGGGACAGAACACCATCACGCTCCCTTCCCGGTGTAGCATGCCGCTTCTTTCCAGGTATGCCATGTCGGCCTCGTTCGCGGATCGAGCCGGCGGGGCTCCCCGGGCCACGTCGTAGAGGATGTGCCGCTCCGGCGGCGTCAAGTCGTCCCAAAGCTCCCGGCAAAGGTGCTCTACTTTCTTCGATTGCAGGAGCTGACGGGCGAACGCCTCCTCTGGCAGGCCAGCATCGGCCCTCCCGCTGCACAGCAACTCGCTGGCGTTCTTCAGGAAGCCGGGATGTCCGCCAGTGCAGACGATCAACCGCTCTCGCTGCGGCGGGGTAAAGGTGTGGTTCAACCGTGCCTCGTCGCGTCGGATGGCGTCCAGGGCATCCGGGTGCGTCAGCGGCCCGACGGTGCACCCATCGTCCAACAGTTCCTGCAGTTCGCCCAGGTCTCCCATCGGTCGCCGGGTCACGAAGACGTAGGAGAGGTTGCCTAGAGGACGGCTGTTCCTGAGGTGGAACAGGTAGTTGAAGAAAGACCGGTCGATTCGCGAGACAACTTCGTCGAAGTAGTCCAGGACGACGACCAGGTTGAGATCCGGCGCTACGTGGCGCACGTGCGCTTTCAGAACGCGCCGCAGGTTGGCAAAACGGTGAGAGGGCTGGCCCACGCGGGCCAGCGAATCTGCAGGGAACTCGTCGCGACGGCGCAGTTGAAAGGCGATTTCGTCCAAGATCTCGCTTTCGTCACTTTCGGCCATCGCGGCGCAGTCGACGTGGACGAAAGCGTAATCGTCCGCCCGCTCGCGGAGATACCGGCTGCGGACCCGGGGATGAGAGACGATGAACCGCATCAAGTTCGACTTGCCCATACCGGCCAGCCCAGTTATGGCGATGCTGCGGCCTCTATAGAGTGCCTTCATCACCTGCTCGACTTCTGTTTCTCGGTAGCCAACCGGGAAACGGCTTTCTTTGTAGATTGGATGCATGGATATCTCCTTCCATCTTTTGCTTCAGTTTGGGTCTATTATAGCATAACTTTCGGGGATGGCAGTCAGGTCATCAACAAGCCTGTACCAAATTCGTTGATGAATGTTGGCCAGTTGTCCCATTCATGTCAAGCAATAGGCCAAACATGAGGGTATCATGTATCCATAAACAGTGACTGGCTACAGATTGGAGATAGGAGGTACACGATGCCACAGACGTTTAAGGGAATTGGGACCAGGTACTATGGGGCATCCGATCGCCAGGCAGATAACTCTTTCGTCACGACGGAATGGATGACCCTTTTTGCGCCGATCATTCCGCTGCGTTCCTTCCGAGTGCACTATCTTGGTAAACAAGAGAACAGTGATCGCAGTGCGAGTAAATTTTATCACGTCGTCGATCAAGTTGGGCTCGATAAGCGGCATGTGTCCCAGATTTACGGCCTGCACCTGCTCACCTGGATCATTTTCTTCTTGCTGCTCTTCTTTCCCGGTACGACTTCAGACACAGCGAGTACCATGGCGACGATTTTTACGATCATGGCCATCGTGTTCTGGATCTGGATCGTGCCCGACGTGCTCTACAAGGCGAAATAGGGTATCCTTCAAATAGAGGAGGTCTAACTATGCCGTATATACGGGGTTTCACCAGGCTGGGAATCGTTGCGATGGGGTTGGCCTTGCTCCTGGCGCTCGTCGCACAGCGATCCCTCTGCTCTGCGGGCGGGCCGGTACCCACAGATTTGGGCCTCGCGCGCGCATCACTCGCTGCCCGGGAGGGTCGGTCTCTCTCGTCGAGATGGGGGCAGGACGCGACGCTCGCTGCGGGACCCAGGCTGGCCGCTTCCTCCGCCTCGGAGGCGTGGCAGCCTTATCCACTCCACGGTGGCGAGATGACGTCCATCGCGATGGGACCCGTGGTCACCGAGGGAACGACGTACGTCGAGACGGTCTACGCCGGCACCCGGGACGCTGGTGTCTTCAAGACGAGCGACGGGGGCCAATCCTGGCAGCCGGCCCGGGCCGGGCTGACGTTCTTCCCCATCAGGACGCTGGTGATAGATCCCCAGGATCCGAACGTCCTGTACGCCGGGACTGACTACGACGGTGTCTGGAAATCTAGCGATGGCGGCCAAACCTGGTCCAAGTCGAGCAGCGGCCTTTACGAGGACCTGCTCGTCTTCGACGTCGAGATCGACCCGCAGGACACCGACACGCTTTACGCCGGTCTCGGCGGCGGGGTGGGCCTGACCATCGGCAACGTCTACAAATCAGAGGACGGCGGCGCGACCTGGACGCTGAGAGACGCCGGGATACCCCGATCCTCGGAAACGAGCACCTACACCAACGCCATTTTCACCCTGGCGATCGATCCCATCAATCCTTCGCTGCTCTACGCCGGGACGAATTTCGAGGGCGCTTTTCGCTCCACCGACGGCGGCGCGACCTGGGCCGCGATCAACGCCG
>DSAR01000331.1 GCA_011046405.1 Chloroflexota bacterium
GTGTGAATCAGCACCGGCACGCCCAATGCGCCGGCCCTGGCCCATAACGGGTCTAGGCGGACGTCGTCGACCGGGATCAGGTTTTCCCCGGCATCCCGGTGGCGCAGCCCCAGTTCCTTGAAAATCTTGAGCCCGGCCGCGCCGGCGTCTACCTTCTGCTCCAACGTCTCCGCCATCCGCTGCCCGAACCCGGGCGCGACGTCGTCGAAATCCGGCGCAGGAAAGTAGAGCATCCGCTCGCCCAGTGCCTGGCGAAAAGCCTGCATGCCCTCGTCGAAGGGGATCCCGCGCACTTCGAGGATACCGACGTTGACGACCCGGTCCAGGCCATTGGCGTCCATAATCGCCCGCATCCTCTCGGCCATCGCCGGGCTGACGTGTACGTGGGCGTCGATCATCGAGGTATTGGATTCGAAACGACTCATCGTCAAAATCGCCAATCTATGTGCTCAAGTTCTCTCCCACAAGTTCTCTGGATAGAGGCCGTCCTGGATCAGGCGTTCAATCGCCCGCTTGACCCGGTCCTTATCCTCCTGGTAGGTGACGCCGAACCAGCGCTCGTCCGTCTCCAGCACCCGGACCCGGGCCACGCCCTCGCGGATGAGGGCACCGAGCACCTCGGGCAGGAAGTACTCGGCCCTGGCCAGGTCGTGATCGTCTCTCGCCAGGAACCGGGCGAAGCGGCGCTCCAACTCGGTGAAAAACTCCGGCGTGAATCCCCAGGTATTCATCGAGACGATGCTGTCCAGCGGTATCTCGGTCCACTGTTCGCCATCCTCGGTGTACCGGGCGCCGTCGTCGAACTTCTCGATCCGCGTGCGCTCGTGAATCTCCTCCAGGTACCCGTCGTCGCTCACCGTGCACACGCCTCGCGAGACGTACCCGTGTTCCGTCAGGGTGTTCTCCAACACGTAGCCGACCATGCCGTAGGCGTAGCCTCCCTGGTCTTCCACCTGTGCCAGGTAGTCGGCCAGCAACTGGAAGGCCGAACGACCGTAGAAATCGTCGGCGTTGATCACGGCGAAGGGCTCGCCGACGACGTCGCGGCAAGCCAACGTCGCGTGCCCGGTTCCCCATGGCTTTTCACGCCCCGGGGGCACCTGGAACCCCGGCGACACGTCGGTCATTTCTTGCCACACGTAAGCCGTCTCGCACTGGGCCTCGATGGTCCGGCCGATACGCTCGCGGAACACCGCCTCGATCTCTTCCTTGACGACGAACACGATCTTCCCAAAGCCTGCCTGGAGGGCATCGTAGGCGGAATAATCGATGATCACCTCCCCGTTGGGGCCAACGGGATCGATCTGCTTCAATCCCCCGTAGCGGCTTCCCATCCCGGCGGCTAACACGACGAGCGTCGGTTTGGTCACACTGGTCCTCCTATCCCGGACGAGCCAGAACCAATAAAAGATGCCGACAGCAAATTCCTGCTCGCTGTGCAAGGATGCTATTGGTTAGGCCCTATCTACTGGTGAGCGTACTTAGAACTTAAGAAGATGGACAAAATACACTTTCGAAAGTCGCCGGGCTACAAACACGGCTGGAGCGAAGTCTGAGCATGACTTGCACACTTGCAGACATGCACACTTGCACACTTTCAAACTAAACTATGCGTAGTATCATCTCAATAAACCGGGGCAAACTCGCTCGGGCCGGTCTCCTGACCGTGCCCGCTGTGGCTCGGTCGGGAGACCGGCCACAGCTCCCCAACTTATTGAGAAGATACCTATGCGTATCCGTTGGGATTATTGGATTGCCAGCGCCACACGTCGGCGCACATCTCGTCGATGTCGCGCGTGGCCTTCCAACCCAGTTCCCTGTCAGCTTTGCCCGGATCGGCGTAACACTCGGCCGCATCCCCCGGACGGCGGTCGACGATCTCGTAGGGGATCTCCCGACCGGCGGCGCGCTCGAACGCCGAGATGACCTCCAACACGCTGTATCCCCGCCCGGTGCCCAGGTTGTACGCCACCATCCCGGGGCCCGACTGGAGCCTATCCAGCGCCTCGAGGTGTCCCCGGGCCAGGTCGAGCACGTGGATGTAATCGCGGACGCCGGTGCCATCGGGCGTGGGGTAATCACCGCCGAAGACGCGCAACCGGGGCAGCCGGCCCACGGCCACCTGGGCGATGTAGGGCATCAGGTTGTTGGGGATCCCGTGGGGATCCTCCCCGATGCGGCCACTGGGATGGGCGCCCACCGGGTTGAAATAGCGCAGCAGGGCCACGTTCCACTCGACGTCGGCGCCGTGCAGGTCGCCCAAGATCTGCTCGATCATCAACTTCGTGCGCCCGTAGGGGTTGATGGCGCCCAGGGGATGGTCCTCGCCGATGGGCACTTCCTGGGGCTCGCCGTAGACGGTGGCAGACGAACTGAAGACCATGTCCGTGATGCCGTGCCGGACCATCACCCGGCACAAGCTCAACGTGCCTACGACGTTGTTGTGATAATACGTCAGCGGTTTTGCCACCGACTCGCCCGGGGCCTTGAATCCGGCGAAGTGGATGACAGCGTCGATCCAGTTGTCGGCGAAAATCGCGTCCAGGGCTTTCTCATCGCGCAGATCGACCTGGTGAAACGCCAGCGGACGGTCCGCCAGGGCCTCCACCCGGCGCAGTGATTCCGCCTTACTGTTGCTGAGATTATCGACCACGACGACCTCGTGCCCGGCCTGCAACAGCGCCAGGCAGGTATGGCTGCCGATGTAGCCCGCCCCGCCGGTGACTAAAATTTGCATAAATTCCTCCGTTCGCTTCTGCTGGTGTGGAATTGACGCTGCGCGTCGCTCGCTACAACTCGACGACCGCCGTCAGGTTGTGAGGTTGGTCAGGGTTCAAGCCCTTGATCATGGCGCGATGGTATGCCAGGCGTTGGATGACCGGCAGGTAAAGGGTGCCGCGTTCCCATTCGCTCAGGCCGCTTTGCAACTCGACCAGATCGTCAGGCTGCCAATCGGAAAAAGCGGCGCGGTCTTCGACCAGGGCCAGCGTGCGCGCACCCAGTTTTTGCATATCCTCCAGGACGCGCAATTCCTCTTTCAGCCCCGTATCAGAGGCCAAAAGCACGAGCAGCGTCCGCTCGGTCACCATTGACATCGGGCCGTGACGAAACTCCAGGGGATGATAGACTTCCGCTTGCGACAGGGACATCTCCTTGGTCTTGAGCATCGCCTCGCTGGCCAGGCCATAGAACGGCCCACCGCCCAAGAAGAAGATCCGGTCAATGCTCAAATCTTCTCCCAAGCGCCGGGGCAAATCCCCCACCCGTTCGAGCAGGCCGTGCAAGGCGCCGGGCAATTGATGCAAACGAGTGAACATATTCCCATCGTTCCCATCTTCGCCCATCGTCGCGGCGAGCATCTGGGTGAGCAACAGCATGCTGGTGAAAGAACGGGTCTGGGCGACCGATTTCTCCTGGGCGTCGGGGGCGCTCAACACAAAATCCACCTGCCGGGCCAAGGGGCTCTCAGGATAGCAGGTCACGGCCAATACCGTCCCATCACTGATCTCTCGAAAGCGAGCCAACGCCCGGAGCGTCTCCGTCGTCGTCCCCGATCGCGAGACGGCCAACAACAACGCGCCGCTGGTGGGCGCAACGTCCGAAAAAAGCCATAGTTCAGACGAGGGAAATGCGCGCGCCGGGACGTCCGTGCAACGCGCGATAATGGCGGCGACCGTCTGGGCCAGATAATGGGTCGAACCGCACCCGACGACGACGACCCGCTCGAATGGTGTTTGATCGAGCACGTCTTGTAAGCCAGCCTGCTGGGCGGCAAATCTTTTTATCGTTGCCTGCCAAATTTCGGGCTGACTGACAAGTTCCTGCCAGGTATAAGCGCCTGATGCCATCTATTCTCCTCCCCTATCCCGGACAAGCCGGAACCAATAAAGTCACCTCGTGTGCAAAATTCTTGCACAAAAAACAAGAATTTCAGGTTCTTTGGGATTTCGTATGGCTACAGTGAGAGATTAGCCACGAATCCTTCGACTACGCTCAGGACAGGTTTGCACGAATGGACACGAAAAACCCAAAGATTAGTGACAATTCGTGTAATTCGTGGCAAAAAATCGACCATTTGCTAAGCCGAGCAGGCGAACTAGCAGAGAGCCGAATTTCATTGGATAGGCACTAACCTGGCAGAAGCCGCTGCGCTTCCAAGCCAGAGCCAATAAAGGAGCCTTTGACCGCCAAATTCTTGCTCGCTGTGCAAGGATTCTATTGGTTAGGCCCTCACTTATCGCCGTTAGTTGACGACTCGGTTCGTGAATAGCTAGTGTTTGTTCACACGCCCATACATTATCACAAAGGATCATTACTGTCAATGTCACGTCCAAAGATTTCGGAAATCCGACTCTCGCATACTAAAAGTGGGGGTTCTTTGGGATTTCGCATGGCCGCGGTGAGAGATTAGCCACGAATCCTTCGACTACGCTCAGGACAGGTTTGCACGAATTAACACGAAAAACTCAAAGATTAGTGACAATTCGTGTAATTCGTGGCAAAAAATTGACCGCTTGCTAAGCCGACCATGCAAACTAGCAGAGAGCCAAAGTGGGAATTGCTGTCATCGCGAACGAGCATCCAACGAGAAACGATGTGCCAATGCCACGTTTGTTTTCCCAGGGATCGGAAGAAGAACGAGTCTGTGCATAAAGAAAGGGCCGAGTTAACTCGGCCCTTGCTGCTCGATTTTGACACAGGGGTAGTCTCCTGCTAAGTGTTGTTGCACATTTTTTTGCCACGAATTCCCACTAATTCTGAACGATAATCCGCTGAATCCGTGGTAAATTTTAGCTCGTCGCATTCAACAACAGCCAGGCAGGGGACTAGCGACACAGGCAACGAGCGAATAGATGCTCAACAGAAGTTACGAAACATCCGATTCTGACGTATTGAGATCTTCCTCTCCTGCAATGCCCTTTCTGAACTCGCGAATTCCCTCGCCCAATTCTCGGCCCAACTGGCCCAAACGCCCCACGCCAAAGACGAGCAACACGATGAGCAATATGATTAGCAATTCCCAGACACCTGGTTTGAACATCTCGCTCTCTCCCTTCAACCCTGTACGAGCCTGAAGCAAAAATTCAGGCGCAGATTTCACCAATTCTCACGGATTGTTCCTCTTCCAACCCCTTCATCCGTGCTTCATTGCCCAGAACGCCAAACTCTTGTTGTTTATGCAGGCATTTCACCGCTAAGGGTCCGTAACTTTATAAGTTCCCGTATTTTGCGCTCTAGGCCCCGCCCATCTGCTGCAAACGGGCGCTAGGCTGAGCAGTTATCTTTTAGCAACCCTAAGCGCCTGCCCAAGTGGCATTATACCATGTTTCCTGTAAACCTCAAACAGCCCTCTGGGGGCGCATCATACATTGGGGACAATCTCCTAACCCGGACAGAGCTGGAACCAAAAGGAATTACCGCTAGCAAATTCTTGCTCGCCGTGCAAGAATCTTATCGGTTAAGCCCTAACCTGGTCGAAGCCGCTGCGCTTCCGAGCCAGAACCAATAGGATGGTTCTTTGGGGTTTCGCATGGTCGCGGTGTGTGCAAAATTCTTGCCAAAAAAAAACAAGACCTTCATTGTGGATAGGCTAACAACGCTTCTCGGTCCAATTCAGATTTAACCTGGTGCGTATTCCACTTAAGAATTCGGAAATCTTCAGCCGAGCATCTCTATCTCAGAGACTCACTCAGAGACAACTTGATTTACTGTAGCGTCAAAATCTGCTGCACAAAGCGCTTTTTGAGACTTCCGAATCCCAATGACGATCTACTGAAAAACTCCAGATTCAACTTGCGTCTTTGTCAATGTATGATATACTAGCGAACGTTGTGAAATCTATGGGGATTTAGTCCAATAAGCACTTTTGACGTCAGTCAATAACCTCCTGTTGTTGCACTGGCGTAGGTTTGATCATTGCTATAACCCTTTTGGGTAGTGGTTACATATTAACTGATGAAACGACGACACCAAACAGTGTTGTAGTGGTGGAGGTACAATTTCAGCACTGCCTCGTGA
>DSAR01000318.1 GCA_011046405.1 Chloroflexota bacterium
CGGGGTGCGCGTTTGCAATCGCTCGTCTTGTGCTTGTGTGTTCATACACTGCCCTGTCGGGTTATTTGATCAGCAAAACCGGGTTCAAAGGCTTCGGATGTCTGCTCTTGACAGCAAAACTTCTAAACAGCCCCCATTATGCCACGAAAGGGGTAATCGTCAATCATCAACAACTCGTCTGATTGCAGCAATTCTCATTTTCTCATTTTGATGCTCGCCAACACTACAACGAATGAGGAATGGAACGAATGAAATGCGCGTGATTCGCTTTTTTCCAACTTGACAGGCGCTTGCTTGACGGCTACTCGTCATAACCGCTCGTTAGTTCCGCTATCCCGGGATCGTCTACCACCTGCTCATCCAGAACTCCCTGGCTCCACCGATAATCGACGATCTGTCCATCGGTGTTGCCGACGATGTGCAACTCTCCCACCGCCATGCCCCAATGGGTGCACGGAGCGAGCAGGGTCCCGTCGATCTCGACCGGTTCTGTGACAGACTCTCCCTCACCGCTGACGATCATCACGTGGACGCCGGCGACGTTACGGATCAGTTCGACGGCCTCGGCATAACCCATCTGGGCCAGCACGATCACGAGGTCGGATTCTCCCTTGACGGCCGGCAGGATCGCCTCCAACGACGACAGGGGATCATGTGTAACCATCTCGCGGCCTCGATCGCGGCCTGGTGATACCAGGCCGATGATGCCCACCTTGAGATGATCTACCTCTTTGATGACGTGAGTTGGGTACGGACATACGCCTGTATCGGGATCGACCAGGTTGGCCGACAGGAAAGGGAAATCGGCCCGCTCCTGCTGCTCCTCCAGGAACGGGCGGCCAAAGAGGAATTCGCCCTCTCCCAGGTTGAGCGCGTCGTAGCCCATCAACGCCATCGCCTCAATCGCCATCCCGGCCTGGCGGCGTCCGGCCTCGCCACTGCCCCCGAAGACGTTGCCAGCGTCGAGGAGGATGACGTTGCTTTCCCTGTTCCTGACCGATTGCACGTAACTGGCCCGCCGGGCCAGCCCTCCCGTGGGATTGGCCTTTCAGCCGCATGGTTCGACGTATCCCTCCCCGGCCCCGGTATAGAGCAAGGTGAACTGACTTTGCCTGGTCGGCAGGAGGGGTAACTGGCAATGACTCAAGCAGAGGACGGCGACAGCGACAACGGCTATCAAGGACAACCGTAAAGCTCGACCGGTCATATTCACCGAGATCGCTCGCGGGCCACGTTGAGCCGGCGTTCGAAGCGCTCGCCCAACGTGTCGACGTCTACTGCTCTGCCGTCTGGCTCCAACAAGACCATCAATTGACCGTGCGGCAAGGTCGTGATCGAGCAGGGGCAAAGGTCTCGCATCTCGTGGGCCGCCCACAGCACGTCGGGCAGAAGGTGTCGGCGTCCATCGAGCCGCACGAGGACGCGCTCGTTCTCCGTATCCACGGTCCATTGAACGCCCGTTGCTGGCATCTCGGCCGGCTCTCCGGGCCACGCGATGTCCACATGACCGGTTGGGGCGCCGCTGTGCTCGTCTCCTCCCACGTTTCCCAGGCTAGAGGCGAACTCCTGGATGGTCTGTTGGCTCTCGGTGGTGATGGAGAGAGCCGTCTGGGCCAGGTAGTTGCGGATGGGCGCGGCGGCCTGGAAGGCCCGCTCGTTGACGCTGGCTGCGATCAGCGCCTGGTTGAAGGCGCGTTCCATTTCGTCTGTGTCCAGTCCTTCTTCGAGCGCGTGCAGGGTGACAGCGAAGTTGTCGTCTGTCTCCGCACGGATGCGCCCGTCGATGCGCTCACCTAGGACGTAGAGAGCGCTTTCCACGGCGGATATGGGAAAGATCTCCCGATCGACCGTGACGTACTTGGTTAATCTGTTTGTCATACGTTTCTCCTTTACGCGATTGCGACAGGTGTTCCCTACCGAACGAGTTCCACCAGTCTATCCACAAGCACTCCCCGGCAGCACACCGTCAGGATCACCCCGCCGGTCATGATGGGGGCAAACGGTATCGCCTGTTGGATCTTCACCTTGTCGTCGAAGGCGGCAAAGTGTCCTGCCTCGGCCAACGCTTTCAGTTCCGCCACCTTCTCCTCTGAAAGACCCTCCGGGGTGATGTCCATCACGACTTCTCCTCCCCGGGGCCGGGAGGCGATGGAGACGAAACTGGTGAAAGGGATTTCCTGGGCTGTGTACTGTCCCTCGCGATCCTTGACGATGACGTTGGCAGGCACGGCCCCTTGCTCTAGATCACGCACATTCATTTCTTGCACGAAGAGACTGTCGGCCAGGGCAGCGACGAAGACGGGCAGGAAGAGGAACAGGCCGGCAGTGATGGCCATCGTGGTCAGAAAGTATGGGAGGTTACCCAGCGCTAGAAGGACGGAGACGGCAGAGAAGGGCAATAGGAAATAGAATTGTCTCTCCTTCACGACAAGGCGGTCGAAGAGGGAAAAGAGAGCAACGAAGATGACAATGGCCGAGAAATAATCCAGGTTGAAAGGCAGAAAGCGGCCGATGAGCGCCGAGACACCGGTGAAGGAGATGAGAGAGAGTAAAAAACGCGAGAGAAACCTGGGGGCAAAAGCAGACTGGAGTACCTGCACCTTTTGCTGCCACGAGGTTCTGACGAGTATGTAGAGCATCATCACCAAGAAGTAGGGGACGAAGGTATTGACGGCGATGACGAAGGGTGGGTAGCGCCAGCGGCCGAGGGAATAGAGGGTCGGTGGCAGGGCTATGGAGACCCCCCAGAAGAGTTTGGAATCGCCCGGTGACCAGATACCCAGGTAGTACATCAAGAAAGCCGCGGCCAATCCACCCAGCAGGAGCCAGAGCACCTGGGGCAGGGTAGTGATGCTTAGGTAGACGAAGACCCCCTGGCAGAGCAGCCCGAAGGCCACCAGGCCGTAAGTGTAGGGGTTGCCGATCTTTCTGAATTTGACGTCGGTGTAGCTGACGTAAAGACAAATTATCAGCACAACAACGATGATCCATATCTCAAAAAGAGACATCTTTTATTACCTTGTTCATGAACGCTATCACTCCGATGTTTCGACTTGAGAGATGCAGGTATCAATCAATTCTTTTTCGTCTTCATAGCTGCTCGTCGTTTCGAGACAGAGGATGTATGTCTCCGCTTTGTACTGAGCTTCGCTCAACGCCTGTTCTAAATCAACCCCGTCCTCCAGAATAGCTTCGATTGCCTGGTGAAATTGACTCGAGATAAACCGGTCTCGCTCTGTGGCCAGGCGCTTACTCGAAGTGAACGTCCATTCCCCCTCACTCAAGATGGTGGAATAAACGTCAAACAAATTCGCATCTAATTGATGACGATACGTCTGGGAACTGGCGATGGACTGACGCGCTGGCACCCCTTTGATAAGTTCCATTTGCTCCGAGAGAAACTTGATCCACTGCCAACATGCTTTCGGGTGCGCTGATTTTGCCGAAATGCCATATCCTATAAGATTGAAGTCGTGAACTTTAGCAGTGCCCTGAGGCATCGTGGTCATCCCTATCTCTTCTTCTGTTAGCGTTAGCAATTTAGAGTAGTCACTCATCGGGTAGTCAGACCACATAGCTACCCTATTTTTCTGTAGGAGATCTACCCTCACGTCGTAAACTGCCGGGATTCCATAGAGTCTAATCAAGTTCGTGTACCAACGAACTGCCTCGGCCATAGCAGGGGTATCAAGGGTAATAGAACCGGTGTGGTCCACCAACCGCGCCCCGTGTTGCTCTACAAAGAACACCGGTTCGGCAGTGCCCAGAGATAACATATAGGCATACTGGTTGTTCGATCCGGCCTTCCCCAGGGCCTGCGTAAGATTCAGAAAGTCGTTCATGTTCCAGTCTAGCGGGGGATATTCTAGACCGGCCGTGTCAAACAGGTTTTTGTTATAGTACATAACGAGGGGAAAGCCTTCGGCCGGCAGGCCCCAGAGTTTCCCCTCACGACGAAAGGCATCCAGGAAAGGTGGCTGGAAGTCATTCAAAAGAACCTCCGCCTCACCCTCGATCATTGGATCCAGGTCTAGCAGTATATTTCTATCTTCTATCAGGAAGGCGTCCAAGAATTCCAGGCAGTCGCCCTGCTCAGCAAGCGCTTGCAGCGTCACTCTGGTGCTTCCTCTGGGAAAACTTGGTGATTTGACGGCTATCGACAGTTCAGGATGTCGTTCGTGGAATTGCTCGGCTAACGCGATGTAAACCTGCTGTCTCTCGTCGGTCCTGGTACGGAGGAAAGTAGCGAGAAAGGTGATAGACGTCTCATTCCCGGTGTTCGAATCGGGTGTGGACACCAGAAAAGGTTCAGATGCTTCTATTTCGCCTGGCTCGGTTCTTATGGAACCCTGGGCTGTTGCCAGCGCCTCCCTGGCATCCTGCTCTTCCCGCAGGACCGCCTCCAGCGCATCGTGCAAACCCCAGCCCCAGCCAACCAACCCCCCGCCTGCTTCAACCTGTGTGAACCCATGCTCCAACGCAAAGTGATAGACGTCCGCCATCCCATGTTCCAGATTATCCCAGTAGCCGCTCTGCTCCGCTATCGAGCGCCGGGCCGGTGTCCCATCGTCAATGAGTTGCCGGCTCAGGAAGGCTAGCCAACGCCAGCTTTCCTGGGGGTGGGCCGTGCCAGCGCTCATCACGTAGCTATCCAGCCTGATAGGCGTTGTCGCCGAGGTGGGCTCATCAACAGGGAAGGGCGCTATGCCCAGGTTCCGTCCTATGCTTTGCTGTCCCCACCGATGGGAATACTCGCTCCACATAGCCGCCTGCCCCCCTGTCACTAGCCGCATCGCATCTGAATTCACCGGCCCGGACTGTTCTGGTGAAAGGTAGGGCATGACCTGGTATTTCAACGCCAGGTCGGCGAACCAACGCACGGCTTCTACGACTTCGGGGCGATCTAACATAAGTACTGGCGGATCGACCGAGGTGTCCACCAATGGTCCGGCTCGGCCAAGAACAAAGGGCAGTGGATCGCGCAACCGCCACACAAAGCCCCAACGTGTCACCTCCTCATGCGCTTTCTCGGTCAACGCCTGGGCCTTGGTCAAAAAGTCATCCCAGGTCCAGCCGGGCTCGGGATAGGTTACGCCAGCGACGTCGAAGGCGTCTTTGTCGTAGAAGACAAGGCTGAAGTGAACAGCGAAGGGCACTCCCCAGATTCCCCCATCCCACTGCACATTCTCCAAAGTGTTGGGATAGAAATCATCGGGACGGAAGGCCCCGTCGGCTTCAATGAAGGGGCTCAAATCCTTCACTAGATTTTGATGGGTGACCTCGGGGGAGACGTACATCACTAACGTATCAGCTTTTTTGACCATATCCCCCGGTTCTATCTCTGGGTCCAAGTTTAGCAATTGCACACGAATGCCGGGGTTATCAGCTTCGAAGCGGTTAGCCAGCTGGCGGTATGTGTTTTCCTCACGTCCAGGGCAGCCAAAGGTTATCGTAACCGGCGTTGGAGATTGCTTGATCTCGCTTCCTTCGCAGGCGGTCAGTAATAGGCAAAGAACGAAACAGGCTAATAGGCTCTGGCGTATTCCCTTGGTTCGATTTTTAAGCATGGCATTTCTCCTGTGCAGCTAAACTCTGGACACTTTTGGCTCTCTAGTGTGGGAGGAGAGGACTTGTTTTTACAGAAAATTCATTACCCGACATCTGGATCACGAATGACACAAATAGACAAATGACACGAATTTTGGCTCGAATTGTGAAAAAAACATTCGCGAAATTCGACCATTCGTGTCATTCATGATGGAAAATCAGGTCTTGGCCACGAATGTCGGGCAGTAAACAGAAAACGTCCCATTCAGGTCATACAATCAAGTGAGGAGGAAAGATATCCCTCTAAAGAGAGAGGGATATCTTTCCTCAAAGACCCTTTGATGATTCCAATTAAGTCGTACCACCCAAAGTCCGACAAAGTCGTGTCACTCGCCACTCATCCCAAGTGAAAGGGAGCGCAAGTTGAAAATGATCCAGATTGACCAAAGGTCCCAACTCGCC
>DSAR01000002.1 GCA_011046405.1 Chloroflexota bacterium
CTTCTTCCAATTGCATCCCATTGGTATCTACTCAGGCCAAACCCCCACCCATCCCCTGCAAACGGGTGGCCGCCCCAACTCATATGAAATTTCGATTTGCCCGGCACCCTATCCCATGATACAATTTACCTGCTATGGATAGAGACCCTGCAACCATCCGTGTGATCTTTATGGGGACCCCTGATTTCGCAGTCCCGACACTCGAAGCCCTGGTCGATGCGTCGTTCGTCGACGTCGTGGGCGTCGTCACCCAACCGGACCGACCGGCCGGGCGCAGTCAACGGCTGACGCCATCGGACGTCAAAAAAGAGGCGCTGAAACACGATCTCCCCCTGGCCCAACCGGCATCACTGCGCACGCCCGAGGCTCTGGCCCAACTCGAGGCCTGGCAACCCGACGTCATTGTCGTGGCGGCCTTTGGGCAGCTCCTGCCGCCTGACGTGCTTGATCTCCCGTCCCACGGCTGCGTCAACGTCCACGCCTCCTTGCTGCCGCGTTGGCGCGGGGCCGCGCCGGCGCCGGCGGCTATCATCGCTGGGGATGAAGTCACCGGTATAACCATCATGCAGATGGACCCGGGGTTGGATACCGGCCCTATCCTGGCTCAAAAGGAAGTAACTATCCGCGCCGACGACACGTGGGAGACGCTAGAGGAGCGCTTGGCAAAAGCCGGGGCGCAGCTCCTCATCGAGACGCTGCCCAATTACGTCGCCGGAAAAATCGTCCCGCAAGCACAGGACGAGGAGACTGCCACCTTCGCCGACCGGATCCAAAAATCGGAGGGGGAAATCGACTGGTCGCGTCCGGCTGTCGAGCTGGCGCGGAAGATACGCGCGTACACGCCCTGGCCCGGCGCCTACACCACATTGCACGGCAAACGCTTTAAAATTCTACGGGCGACACCGCTCCCAAAGTGGCGGGGGGAAGGGCCGCCAGGCACCGTATGCGCCCTGGGCGATGGCACTGTCGTCGTCGTCACGGGTCAAGGCGCACTGCACCTGGAAGAAGTCCAACTGGCAGGCAAGCGCCGGATGGACATCGAAGATTTCCTCTGCGGTCAGCGCGATTGTATCGGAAGTTGTTTAGGGACGTAGGGAAAAAAGAGCGGGGGTGGACAACCTCCGCTTTCCTATTTCATTGGACGGGTACACGAAACGCGCGTCGCTATGCATGCTTACGCGCGCTTGTGCAATTCACCCTCACGGTGGTATAATTTACTTATAAGCATCACGTAACAGCGACAAGCGTCACCAAAAAGCACATCCGCCCAACCCTCGTAACCAAGTTGCAAAATCGCTCATTCGCTGACTCGCTGCTTCGCACATTCGCTTATTCAGGAGAAAGATAATGTCCGGTCACAGTAAATGGTCAACAATCAAACGCAAAAAAGCAAGCAACGACGCCAAGCGCGGCAAGCTTTTCACCCGCATGGCCCGAGAGATCGCCATCGCAGCCCGCGAAGGGGGCGGAGATCCCGAAATGAACTTCAGCCTCCGCATAGCTATCGACAAAGCCAAAGAGTCCAACATGCCCAAGGACAACATCAAACGGGCCATCAAGCGGGGAACAGGGGAACTCAAGGGGGGCGAGCTCGTCGAGGAAGTCTACGAAGGATACGCGCCCAACGGCGTAGGATTACTGATACAGGTACTCACCGATAACAAGAATCGCACCGTCGCCGACATCCGCCGCGTCCTGTCGAGCCAGGGCGGCAACATAGCCGAGGCTGGCGCGGTCGCCTGGCAATTCGAGCGCAAAGGCTACATCGCCATCGAGACCGATGCCAACGACGTAGACGAAATGACCTTATTCGACGTCGCCGTAGAAGCGGGCGCCGAAGACGTCATCTTTGGCGATGACATGATCGAAATCTTCGTCACGCCATCCAACCTACAGGCTGTCAAACAGGCGCTAGAGGACGCCGATATCCAGACCGAAACGGTGGAACTGTCCATGGTGCCCAACGCGACCATTGAATTGAGCTCGAAAGAGACGTTTAAAGTGATGCGCGTCATCGACGAACTGGAGGATCTGGACGACACCCAGCATGTCTTTTCCAACCTGGATATCAGCGACGACGTGATGACCCAGTACGAAGCCGCGTCGGGAGCGTAGATGCGCGTGCTCGGTATTGATCCAGGCACCGCAATCACCGGCTACGGCGTGGTTGAGGAAGTCCGGGGAGACACAAAATTACTGACGTATGGTGTCGTTCGCACACCTTCCGATCATCCGCTGACCAAGCGTTTACAATCCATCTACCGGGCCATGCACGATTTGGCCACAGAATGGGAACCCGACACGGCGGCGGTGGAAGAGATATTTTTCAGTCGCAACGCGCGCACCGCGATGAGCGTGGGTCACGCCCGGGGCGTCACCCTGCTGGCATTGGCTGATGCACATCTTACGGTGGCTGAGTACACGCCGCTGGCGATCAAACAAGCTATTACTGGCTATGGGAATGCGGATAAGGGCCAGATGCAAGAGATGGTGCGCCTGTTACTGGGGCTTGAGGAGATACCGCGCCCCGACGATGCCGCCGACGCATTGGCGGTGGCTATCTGCCACCTCCATTCGGCGCGGCTATCGACGTTGATGCCAGAAACCGGGTGATGAAGCAACTATGATTGCCCGACTGAGTGGAACTGTGTGGCACATCGGAGAAGAGCACGTCGTCGTGCGATGCGGCGGGGTTGGGTTTCACGTCCAGACCTCCACCGATGTCCTGGATCAACTGAGTGGGGTGGAGAAGCCCATCGAGTTGTACACATACATGCACGTGCGCGAAAATGATCTTTCGCTCTTCGGTTTCTTGACCCAGGACGCGCTTGCACTCTTCAAATTGCTTTTAGACGTCTCAGGCGTAGGCCCCAAAGCGGCTTTAGCTTTGCTCAGCACCCTTGCGCCGAATATCTTCCGGCAAGCGGTGGCGCAAGACGAACCGCAAGTGCTCACCAGGGCGCCCGGCATTGGACCCAAAACGGCCAAAGCCATCATCTTTCACCTGAAGGATAAGATCACGTTTGCAGAAGCCGAGATAGCGCCGATGGTGAGCGACACGAACATCGAGGTCATTGACACCCTGACCGGATTGGGGTTCAGCCTGGTCGAAGCCCAAGCAGCAGTGCAGAGCTTGCCCCAAGACAAAGATTTGACCGTTGAGGAAAGCGTACGCCAGGCGCTGGCCTATTTTGCCGCATCCTAACTTGACGATGGCATATTTACCAACCCAGACTTCCGACCAATCACAATTGGAGAGGAACCAGTGAGCGACAAGCAACTATCAAGAGAGTCGATGAACTGGCCCCACAAACTGCGGCGTTTCTTCTTCTCTCGCATACGCAATAAAATCATCATTCCCTACTTGGTCCTCACGTTCGCCGTCGCCGCCATTGGGATCTTCATTGTGACCACCCTGGTCGCCGGCTCCCTGGAAGAACGCCTGACCAACCAGCTTCTCGAAGCGGGCCGCGCCGTCTCCGAACTTCTCGTGCGCCAGGAAAGGGGTCATTGGGAAGCCGCCCGCACTGTTGCCTTAACCGAAGGATTGGCGAAAGCCCTGGTAGAAGGAGATCGAGTAAAGGTCACTATGCTGGCCCAGCGGGTCGCATCAAGCCGGGAAACAGAATGCTTGATGATCGTCGATGCCGAGGGTCAAGAGATATTCCATACCATCATGCAAGAAGATGGTGCGTACGAACCCGTCTGGGGAGAGTTCAAAGCCCAGGATATGTGGATCGTTCGCCAGCTTCTCGAAGCCTCAGACCCCGACGCTTCCCCCAGGCGCAGGATAAGACAACACCCAAGCGACGGTCGCTATTACCACTTCACCGCTATACCCATCCCACTGGAAGAAGGGCGTATGGCAGGCGTCATCGTCGTTGGCACCTCCCTGGAGACATCGTTGCCCACGTTCAAAACCAGTTCACTGGCCGACATCATCATATACCTCGACGGTGGCCAGGCCGTGGCATCCACATTTACGCTGGCCGAACAACCCGAAAAAGTCGAAGCCGTGCTCGAAAGACTCAACATCTCCCCCTCGGCGTTTGAGGACGCCCTGCAAAGCACCGAAATCACGCGAGGAGAGGAAATTGAAATTCGCGGATTTGATTACCGCCTCGCCCGTGGATCGTTGCAAATAGGGGATGAGGCGCTCGGTGTGTTTGGCGTCGCGCTGCCCTCCAGTTTCATCGTCCAATCGAGCGCGACCAGCCGTCTCTCCTATGCCCTGGTTTTTACTGCAGGGATGGGTGCCGTTATTCTCATCGGTTATATCATTTCCCAACGCATTACCAGCCCCCTGAGCAGCCTGGTCACGACATCGCAAGCTGTAGCCGAAGGCGACCTGGGACAGCGAACGGGCATCAAAAGCGAGGATGAGATCGGCATCCTGGCCGATACCTTCGACGAGATGACCGGGCGCCTATCGGAGCGCACCCAGGCCCTGGAAGAGGCAATTGGCCGCATGCGCGCCATTCTCTCCAGCATGGGAGACGGCGTGATGCTGGAAGATTTGGACGGCAACCTGATCACGCTAAACACGGCCGCCGAAGAGCTCCTGAACGAGATGGCCTCCAACTTCATGATGGGCCCTCTACGGGACCTTTCGACGGATCGCGAGCAAGACGGCGACGAGGACACTTGGCTACTGGATTACCGTCGTTTCGAAGTCGGCAATAAGACCATCAGCGTCCATTCCGCCCCCGTCCTCACCGACGACGGGGATGAACTGGGGACGGTCATCGTGATGCGGGACGTAACGGCCGAGGTGGAGGCGGAACGTCTCAAGGATGCCTTCATCACCCACGTCTCCCACGAATTGCGCACGCCGCTTACCGCTATCAAGGGATATACCGACTTGCTCATAGCGACTACCGAAGACGCCCTCCAGAAGGAACAAGTGAGCTTCCTGGAAACCATCAACCGCAACACCGACGACCTGATGGCCATGGTCAGCGAGTTGTTAGACTTCTCTGAAATGGAAGCCAGCGGACGGCTGGGCATTTTGAAACGCCCCACCCAGATGTCGACGCTGATCCATGAGATCATCGAATCCTGGGGGCCCCGCATAGAGGATAAAGACCTGGTACTCCAGGTAGAAATCGCCGACGATCTGCCCACCGTCGCCGCCGATACCCGCCGTCTGCATTGGGCGATTGTCCACCTCGTACGCAACGCGATGCAATACACCTCCCCCGACGGGCAGGTGGCGATACGCCTCTTCCAACAGGATGGATACGTCGTGCTCGAAATTGAAGATACCGGCGTGGGTATCTCTCCCAAAGATCAAGAGCATCTATTCGAGCGCTTCTATCGCGTGACCAATATGCCAGACGAGGACGTGCGCGGCCTGGGAGTCGGCCTATACCTATCCAACGCCATCGTCGAAGCCCACGAGGGACGAATGGAAGTCACGAGTGAACCCGGAACAGGCAGCACTTTCAGGATCATCCTCCCGAGCACACACGGCGAACACCAGGACAAACCGATGTTCACGTCCCACAATCGCGAGTGACCCTTATGGCAAAACAGGAACAAGCCTCTCAAGAAAAGCAAGAACGAGACCGTAAGCGCTGGGAGCTTTTACTCCTTCTACTCATCCTGTTATTGAGCTTTTTGTGCCTACTCTTGATTGCCTGGATAGCGGTAAGGCCATCAGCCACCTGGCAGGTTCAAGCCAATATGCTCTCGGCGTCAGACCCTGAAGCACTATACGCTACGGTCCTTGAATCTGGCGACCCCTTCCCCCCGCTTCGTCCAGAGATCATGACCCGCCCACCGTGGACCATCGAAACCCCTTCTGGCACACTCGTGATCTTGCCATCGCTTACGCCGACGCGCCTCTCGGTAGCCGATCTGACCGAAACGCCTTCAGGAACCCCACCCGACTCGCCCACACCGACGACAACCACCACGCCATCCACCACGCCTACACCCACCACC
>DSAR01000405.1 GCA_011046405.1 Chloroflexota bacterium
AGTTAGCGCGCAAAGTTAGCGCGCAAAGTTAGCGCGCAAAGTTAGCGCGCAAAGTTAGCGCGCGAAATAACCGGTCGATCAAATGCACGCCACAAAAGGATCAATTATGTTGAAATCTGCAGACTTTCGAGGCCTTGATGAACGGCTCATAGTCGATACCTCGGAGGATCAACCCGTCCATCTGCTGGCCAGCAAGAATGGGCGCTACATCCGGCTTTCCGCCAGCGCGTACCAATTGCTTCAACTGCACGACGCCGGCGTCTCATTTGAGACCATCGCCGAACAACTTCGAGAGACCGGACAAGACGTGTCGACCGAGGACGTCGAGGCAGCCTACCAACACGTCGCCAACCAGGTTGCCCAGATTGAGGCAAATGAGCGCCCCCAACCAGGCTTCTTGATTCGTCTTTCGCTATTGCCGGAGAAACTCGTCGCCAGCGTCGCCTCACGTCTTTCGATCGCCTTCCACCCCATCGTCGTCGCTTTCCTCTTGGCCTGGGTCGTCGTTTCTCACGCGCCTGTCCTCATGCAGAGCGCGCCGCTCGACCTTGCGCCAAAGAACTTCTGGCTCGGCTACGCGCTGCTGCTCCTTTCGACGCTGATGCACGAATTTGGACACGCCAGCGCCTGTGCGCGCTACGGCATCTCCCCCAGCAGCATAGGATTTACGATCTACCTGATATATCCGACCTTCTACAGCGACGTCAGCGCCGCCTGGGAACTCAAGCGATGGCAACGGGTCGTCGTCGATTTGGGAGGCGCTTTCTTCCAACTCGTCGTCGGCGCAGGTTTTGCGACCGGTTACCTATTCTCCGGTTGGGAACCCTTCCGGGTCGCCTTGTTGATGATCCTGGGAAACCTCGTCTTTTCGATGAATCCGATTTTCAAGTTCGATGGCTATTGGGTCGTCGCGGATGCACTGGGCGTGACCAACCTGGGTCAGCAGCCGCGTCGCATCTTCAACCATTTTCTGGCCCGACTGCGTGCTCAGCCCACCAAGCCGCTGCCGTGGCCCACACCGGTCAAGATTGCCCTTCTGCCTTACACGTTGCTTACGTTCGGCTTCTGGGGAATCTTCGTCTGGCGGGTCATTCCGATGATATGGCAGCAGATTGGCGCCTACCCGGACCTGGTCAGCGGGTTGATCAGCGACCTGCTCGATCCGGCTCAGGCGGTGCATTTCGGGCATTTTCAGCCATTGATCACGTCCACCTACATGATCGTCATCGTTTTGCTTCTGGTATGGCGATTGAGCGCTCCGCTGTTTTCGATAGCCAAGGCGAAGATGATAAAGCCAACCCAGGCAGGAGGCAGATGAAGATGCCGTCCAACTGCCCAACGGATGTATCTTCTCAATAACTTGGGGTGAATCTGTTCGTAGTGCGCGCGCTAGATAGCGGCTCTAGTGCGCTTTTAGGGGCGCTGAAGCGCCTACTACGAACAAGCCCCTGGTTTATTGAGAAGATACCAACGGATCATCAAGCGCCTCGATCGTATAGGGGCGCCCGCTATTCAAACCCAATACCGTTCAGTTAAAACTTCGGAAGTCTTCCGGCGGCTGTTTCAAGGCCACAACAAGCCCGAAGTCAGGTCAACAACTGTCAGGTAGAGGGCCCTTGAGACTTCGGAAGTCTCAAGGGCCCTTTTATCGTTTGAGTCCCTGTGAAAGCTGAATGTTCGTGTGTTCCCAGGCCGTTCTCTAGGCTTCGGAAGTCTGGGTTGGCGAATGTGCCATTGTCAAACTAAAGCCGCCTCAACTTATTCCGCAGCTCTTGCGGATTGTCCGCCTTGACGGCCTGGTACTCGACGCCAGGATAATGCTCATCGAAGAAGGCCTTCAAATCGGTGGGCCAGTTCTCCGGATTGACGGCGATGACGCGCCTTACGTTCAAATCACCGATACCGGCGTCGTCGGCGCTGCTGCCGATGGTATAACGCTCCTGGTCCCAGGTGCTATCCACCACTGCCAGGGCCCACGCTGAATTAGCGCCAGGTGGCAACAACACGTAAGTCCGTTGATACTGCTCTCGGGGGTCGCCCCGTCCCTCGACCTGCGCCTGGACACTCTCGAAACCGCTGGTGACTCGTACGTCGCCGGAAGCCTGGAAAACGATCTCGTGCAATCCCCTCTCATTCAGCGACGCGGATTTCATCGTCCACGTATGCCATTGATCGTCGCGCCCGGTGGTGAGACTGCCCAGGGTCAACTTAGCCCCCGATGGTTGCGTCACCACTATCTGAACGTCGGATAACGGAGCCAGGGATCGAGCCTCTACCTGAATGACCTCCCCTATTTTAGGTTCGCTCGGCCAGAAGTTCAATCGAACCTCCGGTTTCTCATCCGCCTGGCCCACCGCGGTCAACAATGCATCATCCCAGTAGGCATCATTGTGCTTGAAGGGCCACAACGTCTTGGAACGCACAAACACCGTCACCGTGTCTCCCTGAGCAGTTGTCTCGACCGAAGGAACCTGCGCGTACTCATTGTAAATATGCGCCCCCGTCCCCCACACCACCGTGCTGGCCAGCGGGTTGGTCCCGCCAGTCGGGTCGATGCCGACGTAAAACGTGAAATTGCGCCAATTATCATCCTGCGTCTCCCCTTCCAGGGCGAACCCCGCGCCGTATCCTACCCCCTCACTCCACATCGGGTCATCGGGATGGGGAAACTTGGCCAGATTATTCTGATCCGAGTGATTGCTCCAGGCGTGCGCCCACGCGGCCAACTTCAATGGCGTGCCCGGCGCGATCGGAACCTGTTGGAGGAAACCCGCGTCGTGACGTCGGAAAAAAGTAAACAACAGTATTGCCTTCTGCCCGCTATGCACCCGTCGCGGGTCGTGCTGCTTCCAGGCATCCCGCACCTCTGGCTGATCCCACTGCCCCGGATCGTGATGAAACCAGGTTATCCACCCCGGCGGTGTGAATATGTTCCCGACATCCTTCTCGTAAGGAGCCGAATCCTTGGGGAAAATCAAACAGCGATGGCTCTTTTTCTCCCCCCAATTGGCCTCGAATTCACCATTTTCCAATAAATTCCGTGACATCGTCTAGTCCCCTTTCCGTTTCTTGCTCCCAATCCATATCATCAGAATACCCATCACAACTTGTTGGCTTACAAACTTATCACTTGCCACTTGCAAACTTGCATCATGCAAAACCCAAACCACGCTCTCGCAAACTGACAAAACGGGCCTGTCCGATGACCAGATGGTCCAGGACCTCGATATCGAGCATCTCCCCGGCCTCGACCAACCGGCCGGTCACCTGCACGTCCTCCGGCGACGGCGTCGGATCACCCGAAGGGTGATTGTGCACCACGATGATGGCGGCGCAATTTCGTTTGACTGCCCCTCGGAACACCTCGCACACCCGGATGTGAGAGGCGTTCAGGCTCCCGATGTACACCGTGTCTGAGTCCAACAATTGATTACGCGTGTTCAAGTATAACACACGGAAATGCTCCTGGGCCAGGTGAGACATCTCAGCCATCAGAAGCTGCGCCACGTCGGATGGCGAGCGAATGACGAAGCGCTCCCCCGGATCAGCCAGCAACATCCGTCGCCCCAATTCCAGGGCAGCCTTGATCTGGGCCGTCTTGGCCTTGCCAAGCCCCTTTTCTTCTTGCAACTCAGCGAAACTGGCCCGGGCCACCCCTGGCAACCCCTCAAAACGAGAGAGAAGCCGCTGAGACATATCCAGGACGCTTTCTCCACCGACCCCTGTTCCCAGGATAATGGCCAACAATTCCGTCGTCGAGAGCGCACTCTCCCCGGCCCTCATCAGCCGCTCTCGCGGACGCTCACCGAGGGGCAAATCCCGGATCATCGGCCGGTACTCGGCCCGACTATCGGCCCGACTCACCTCGCATTCGCCTGCTTCTTCAATCCATACTGCCTCACTGCGCTCTTTTTCGATTATCATAGTTATACTTCAATCCCCTC
This sequence comes from Chloroflexota bacterium, assembly GCA_011046405.1. Taxonomy (GTDB): domain Bacteria; phylum Chloroflexota; class Anaerolineae; order B4-G1; family B4-G1; genus DSAR01. Next base: position 3,945 of record DSAR01000405.1, read on the forward strand.
TTTTAAGCAAAACGTACAAAAGCAACGAGTCCCTTACCCAAACTTGCCATTCACACTTGCTCCTGCACCAGCCGATGGTATAATAGCTCCCGTGCAGCTCACTCAGACGACCCGCTTGAGTAGCGCCACTTGCCTGCAAGGGAGACAGGGCGGGGGTTCCGAGAGCGGTTTCGCTCTCTCTTGGACAAGAAGGCTGTTGCGAAGCATGAGCAGATGGTTCCGCCCCCGTTAATCTTAGGACTTACGCAGTTGAAAGAAGTGGGACGCAGATGACGCTCCTGCGGAGCGGATGCAGACTTCCGCAGATAAAGACTCAAAAATCAGCGTTTTTCTGCGTCCAAAACCTTTTCTTAACGAGCAAGTGCGTAACTCCTAAATCTATCAGACGACACTTAAGGAGTCCAAGCGCAATGGAACAAATTCTAGAAAGATTTCCTTTCTATCTGACCATTCTCTCCACTGTTTGTGGAGGTATCACAGTCGCATTGATTGGCGGAATGACGATCTGGACGTTCAGAGACATCCGAGCCCGATCCCGGGATCCCCTGGCCCACATATTGGCCACCATACTGGTCCTGGTCGTACCCATCATTGGACTGGTCGTCTACCTGATGTTAAGACCGCAGGAAACCCTGGCCGAGACCTACGAACGTTCCCTGGAACAAGAGGCGCTGTTGCAGGCCATCGAAGAACCAGAAGCCTGCCCTGGGTGCGGGCAGCGCGTCGAAGGTGCGTACCTATATTGCCCGGCCTGCCATACCCGTCTGAAAAGCGCCTGCCCGGCATGCAATCGCGCCCTTCACCTACGCTGGTCCCTCTGCCCCTATTGCGGCGCCAGCGTCACCCCCCAGGTCGTGGAACCGGTCGCCCTCTCGGCCGAATCCGCCCTGGAGGAAGAACTCCCCGCCGAAGTGTAAACCTCAGAGTCTGTTTTATAAGTCGATGTAACTGCTCAGCCTACCGTCCGTTTGCAGCGGATGGGCGGGGGCCCCCGCTCTCCATCGCAGCAAGGGACTGGCCTGAGCAGTTACAAGTCGATTAACCTTGCGAAGGTTAGAAGATACGTGCCAAATTGTGACAATTCGGAACACAGGATAACCGTTTGAGCTTGAAATCTGCTTTGAAACCTTCGCAAGGTTGCGTTTGCAAAACTTTTAAAACACACGCTTAGCAAATTCGCCGAATCGCTGAATCGCCGATTCGCCGATTCGCTGATTCGCTGAATCGCCGATTCGCTGAATCGCTGAATCGCTGAATCGCCGAATCGCCGAATCGCCGATTCGCCGAATCGCCGATTCGCACGCTCACTCGCCCACGACGTGAACCTTGAGCATGTTGGTCACGCCGCTGCTGCCGAAGGGGATCCCAGCGGTCAAGACGAGCGTATCCCCCCAGGCGACGACGCCCTTCTCCCGCGCAGCCTGCACCATCATCTGGACCATATCGTCGGTGCTCGCAAACTCCACGATCTCCACCGGTGCAACCCCCCACACCAACGCCAACCGGCGCAACGTGCTCGGATTGGGCGTCACGGCCACGACCGGGGCCGAGGGGCGATGGCGAGCCACCATCCGCGCCGTCGTGCCCGTCATCGTCGCCGTGACGATCGCGCGCGCGCCCACCTCTCCGGCGATCTCCACCGCGCTGCAACTGATAGCACCCGTAATCGTCGGCTGGCTGCAGGTCTCGATGCGCGTGTTGCGCAACAGGCGCCCATAGGGCAAATGAGCCTCGGCGTTGGCGCAGATCGTGGCCATCATGTCCACCGCCTCCACGGGATAGCGCCCCACCGCCGTCTCGCCCGAAAGCATCACCGCGTCGGTTCCATCTAAAATCGCGTTCGCCACGTCCGACGCCTCGGCCCGGGTCGGGCGTGGATGTTCGATCATCGTCTGGAGCATCTGGGTGGCCGTGATGACCGGCTTACCCGCCTGATTACACGCTTGGATGA
>DSAR01000320.1 GCA_011046405.1 Chloroflexota bacterium
AAATTGGTTAGGCCCTAACCGGGCAGAAGCCGCTGCGCTTCCAAGCCAGAGCCAAATTGGTTAGGCCCTAACCGGGCAGAAGCCGCTGCGCTTCCAAGCCAGAGCCAATAAAGGAGCCTTTGACCGCCAAGCTCTTGCTCGCTGTACAAGGATTCGATTGGTTAGGCCCTATCTATAGCAGTCTGGCGATCACTTTCTTTCAAGGCGGATAGGACGAAACTGAAGACGCTCCCCACGCCAGGACGACTTTCTACCCATATCCGTCCATTGTGTTTTTCGATGATGGTCTTGACGATGGTCAGACCCAGGCCGGTGCCGACGATGCTCAACGTTTCCTTCGATTCGACCCGGTAGAATTTATCGAAGATGTACGGTTGCTCGGCCGGTGGGATACCGATGCCGTTATCGGCAATTTGAGTGACGATGTGCCCATCTTCCTGTTCGACGTTCACGGCGATCCAACCGCCTCGCTGTGTATACTTGATGGCATTGCTGAGTAGGTTATCTATCACCTGCCGCAAGCGGTTGGGATTGCCGTATACCATCATTGGATGTGCCGAAGGGTCCCAGCGGAGTTCCTGCTCCTTTTCCCTGGCTTGTGCTTGGATTTCTTTGATCGATGATTCGATGATGTCTATCATGTTGCAGGGGCCCATTTCTATCTCGTAGCCAGCTTCCAGGCGATCGACGTCGAGCAAGGTGTCGATCAGTTCGGTGATGGTATCCATACTTTGACGGGCCCTGAGGATGAATTCCTGTTGTTGGGCATTCAAAGAGCCAGCCCTGGGTAACAACTCGATGTACCCATGGATGGTCGTCAGGGGGGTTCGAATATCGTGGGATACGGCGGTCACGAACTCGGATTTGATGCGCGCCAATTCTTTCAGATGGGTGACGTCCTGCATCATCAGCGCTCTTCCAATCCCCTTGATGGGCGTGAGTTGGGCATTGAACGTCCGTTTATCGGACAGGGGGATCTCATCGTGAATGACGCGATCTGTCTGATGCGCTTCCTGGAACATCCCAAGTAAGTCTGGATGTGAGGTAGCCTGGTCGATGGATATGCCGACCACGTCCTCTTCAGCCTCGGAAAGTTCCAGCAGGGTACGAGCCGCTGAATTGCAAAGGAGTATCTTATCCGCTTCGTCCACGACGATGACGGCTCCTTCGACTTCTTGCAGGATCGTGGCAAGTTTGGCGCGTTCCACCTCGATGGCCTCGAATAGCCGGGCGTTCTCGATGGCGATGGTAGCGTAATCGGCCAACGCCGAGATCATGAACATTTCCCGTTCGGTGAAGCTGCGTTCTTTCTCTCGGTTGAGCACGCCCAATACGCCGATGGTGCCCCGGTCAGAGGTGTGCATCGGTACGTAGAGCAGGGCTTTGCTCAGGTAGCCGGTTGCAACCTTCGCCTGGCTCCCGGTCAAGAATATCGGCCTTCCAGAGTTGATGACGCGCCCGGCGACGCTGTCGTCCACCCGGACGCGCAGATTCCTCACGATTTTTTCATCCAATCCCTTGGCTGCTCGCAGGTAAAGTTCGTCGCCATCTTTATCCAACAACATCAAGAGACCCTCTTCGGCATCGGCCAGATAAACGGCTGCTTCGACGACGCGATTGAGAATTCGATTGGGGTCCAATAAAGACGTGACCGAGCGTCCAATGGTGTAGATGACGTTCATTTCCTGGATCTGGCGTTGAAGTTTCTGGTTGACGTCCACCAGCTTTTGAGTCAGTTGATCTCTTTCTGCGCGTAATGCACCTGTGCTAAATACCCGTCGAATCGCTTCTTGCATTTCGATGGGGCCGAAGGGTTTGATCACGTAGTCGCGCGCGCCCAATCTGAAGGCCTGTATGACCAGTTCAACCGATTCACGGACTGTTGTGAAAATGACGGGAATATCCAGGCCCTGTTCTTTGAGTGCTTCCAGGACTTCCAACCCGTTCATCTTCGGGAGTTGCATGTCCAAGACGATGAGGTCGGGATTTTCTTCTTGGGCCATGCGCAGGCCCTCTTCCCCATCCATAGCCGAGATTGGGCGGTAGTGGTTGGGTTCGAGCACAAGTTCGGCCAGCAGTTGTTGGGTTTCGTAGCTATCCTCGATGACGAGCACGCGTTTTTGTGTCAAAGGTCCCTCCTGGGCCAGCTATCAACGACGGGGCGCTTGCTTAATGATCCTCTGTTTCTGTTGTGGAGGACGTTTGCTTCACCGGTCGACAGGTGGCGTGAAGATAGGCGAATTCACCGCGCGGAGGCATCAGGTCAACGACCTCGGTGATTTCGAACATCTCGTCTCCGAGTTGAACGCGATCGCCAACGCGGGGCGGGGTATCCATATTGATGATTTCCCCCGGATGTTTTTTGCCCACCACGACGTAACTTACTTTGTAGATCATTGCTCGTCCCTCCCCAATCTTACCTGTAAGTTGCGATGACGCATCTTGAAGGACAGATCCGCCGCCAGATTGCGCATCACGATGAAACCAATGTGATGATCGGTCTCACAAAGGGCCCAGAACTCCTGGTGGGGGATGACGTAAAGGGTCGTGTCGTCTTGGGCACAGCGTACGGTGGCCGACCGGCTGCCGCTGTCGACGAGGGCCATCTCGCCAAATACCTGTCCCTGTCCCAGGCGGACGATGGAACTCAGTTGGGGAGGGCCTGGCACGTCGTGAATGGTTCCCCGGGCGACTTCTACCTCGACCATGCCGCAGCAGATGATGTATAACTCGTGGGTTGGAGATCCCTCTTCGATGATGATGTCTCCAGCGGCGTAGGTTTCCTCTCGGCCTAAATCGACGATCCGTTCGATCTGCTCCGATGTAAGCCCGGTGAATAATTCACTTTGGTGAAGCAGTTCTGTAATCGACACCTTGAATCTCCTTTCCTTGTTCTAGAAACGCTTGGGCCTGATGACAGTAGTGTTTGACAGTTTCATAGGTGTGTTGAATCTCGGCGTCTGTCAGTTCTCGAATGACGCGGGCTGGCGCACCCAGCGCCAGATGGCGAGGTGGGATCACAGTCCCCCCTGTCACCAGCGCACCGGCGCCAACCAAGGCCTCTGCCCCTACAACGGCGCCGTTCAACACGATGGCGCCGATGCCAATCAAAGCGCCATCCTCGATGGTGGCGCCGTGGAGCACAGCCCGATGCCCGATGGTCACCTGGGAGCCGACGGTGCAGGGGTGACCGGCATCGGTGTGAATCACGGTCAGATCCTGGACGTTGGTCCGTTCTCCAACGACGATGGGGGCGTTATCTCCCCGTAATACACAGCCAAACCAGATGCTGGCCTCCCGCGCAACGTGCACCTGCCCGACGATGGTCGCGTTGGGTGCGAAGTAGACGGATCGATGGATGAGTTCTGGATGGTGGACGATATCCATAACGGCTCTATTGTACCACAAAATCAGGACTTTCGAAATTTTGCATTATGTCTGTGCTCTGTTACAATCTCTCTACGGACATTTTTTTTCGTATCATCTCAATAAACCGGGGCAAACTCGCTCGGGCCGGTCTCCTGACCGTGCCCGCTGTGGCTCGGTCGGGAGACCGGCCACAGCTCCCCAACTTATTGAGAAGATACCTTTTTTCTGCCTTGCGCCCGCCGGGTCACACGGTCCGGTGGTTTCAGGGCAGGAAAACGCTTTTCTCATACTGTCGCATGGCGGATGTGATCCGCCACGTACGGCTGAGTCATTTGACGTGGGGGTGATGAGTGGACAAAATCTTTTATCCGGAAAGCGTGGCCATCATCGGTGTCTCGGAACGGCCGGATAATCTGGCTGCGAACATCGTGGGCAATACGTTGGCTTTTGGTTACGAGGGGGCGCTTTATGCCGTGGGCAGGCGGGAGGGACGCGTTCACGGTGTGCCCATCCTGCCCTCGGTGGAGGCGTTGCCTGAGGGCGTCGACCTGGCTGTCATTTTGACGCCGGCTGCGACGACGCCCGATCTGCTGGAGGCCTGTGGGCGAAAGTCCATTCGCCGCGCTGTCATCGAATCGGGGGGATTCGCGGAGTTTTCGGAAGCGGGAGGCGCGTTGGAGGAGCAAATTGTCCAGGTCGCGCGCCGGTGGGGGGTTCGTTTCGTCGGCCCAAACTGTATCAGCGTGGTCAACATGGAAAATGGCCTGTGCCTGCCCTTCGCCCGTCTCGACGCCAGCGCAATCAAGCGGGGGGCGGTCTCCGTCCTGGCACAGAGCGGGGGGGTCTCTGTCACGTATATGATGCTGCTCAGTGAGGCAGGGCTCGGGGTCAACAAGGTGGTCAGCATGGGGAATAAGACCGACCTGGATGAATTGGATTACCTGGCTTATCTCCTGGCGGATGACGGCACCGAAATCGTCTGTCTTTACCTGGAGAGTATCGAGCGTGGGCGTGAATTGCTCGAATTGGCCGCCTCATCACCGAAGCCGGTCATTATTCACAAGGCCAACGTGACCGAAGCGAGCGAGCAGATCGCTTTTTCTCACACGGCGGCCCTGGCGAACGACGAGCGCATCGTCAGCGCGGCGTTGCGCCAGGCCGGTATCTTGCGGGCGGCTGATTTCGACGACGCGGTGGCCCTGGCGCAGGGATTGACGCTGCCGCCGGTGCGGGGAAACGACATGGTCGTCATCTCTCGCTCTGGGGGGCACGCCGTGCTCGCCGCCGACGCGGCGGCTGCCCAGGGCTTTCGCCTCGCGCCGATACCTGAGTCAGTGCGGGACGACGTGCGGGGGCTTTTCCGCGCTGACGTGATCGCTTTGACCAACCCGCTGGATCTGGGCGCGATTTTCGATTTTGAGTTATATGGAGAGATCGTGGAGACCTGTCTGCGCGTCATCGATCCAGATGCGCTGTTGTTGCTTCACACCTTCAGCGCCGGTCACGAGGGCGCTATGTCGCGGCGTTTGTTCGGCCGAGTGAAGGCGTTGAGCCAGGCGTACGGAAAGCCAGCGGCGTTTTGCGCTTTTTCTCACCGCTCAGAAGTGGAACGGATCAAGCAGATGGCCCCTTACCCGGTGTTTAGCGGGATCGAGGCGGCGGTGCGGGCGCTGGCTGCCTCTCGCGATTATCACATCTGCCCGGCGCAGTTGCGTCCGCTGCCAGACACGCCTGCTCAACTTCAACGCCCCCCCGAAGTTGACGGTATCCTATCTTACGATGGAACGTTGACGAGCGACGCCGCGTTGGGGGTTGCGAACCTCTTTGGGATACCCGTGGCCGAGTGGTCGGTCGTCGAGCGGGTGGACGGGGCGTTGGTGGCTGCGGCAGCCATTGGCTATCCGGTGGCGTTGAAGGCGCTCTCACCCGACCTGGTGCACAAATCGGACGCCGGCGGCGTGATTCTGGACGTAGATGGACCAGAACGGTTGCGGAAAGCGTTCGCCTCGCTCGTGACGATGGCGCAGGCGGGCGGCGTGCGTTTGAACGGCGTGTTGGTGCAGCGGATGGTGTTCGGTGGACAAGAGGTCATCCTGGGAGGCAAGCGAGATCCCAGCTTTGGGCCGGTGGTCATGTTCGGACTGGGTGGGGTGTACGTCGAGGCGTTCGACGACGTGGCCTTTCGATTGGCGCCGCTGACGCGCGAGGCGGCCCGGTCGATGGTGGCTGAGGTGCGGGGAAGTCGTCTCCTGCACGGCATGCGGGGTGGGCGGCCGCTGGACGTCGATGCGTTGATCGATGCGTTGCTGGCGTTTTCTCAACTGATGGTCAACTGCCCCGAAGTGATCGAGATAGACCTAAATCCCCTGTTCGTGTTAGAAGAGGGTGTGTCGGCGGTGGACGCCAGATTGGTGACGGACTGACGGGCTCTATCACTTGACGAAACGGCGCTTTTCCATTACAATCGCCGCATGTTTGGCTAATTTGGGGACCGGAGAGCGCTGTCTAATGT
>DSAR01000163.1 GCA_011046405.1 Chloroflexota bacterium
AGCAGACCTAACGCACGATTCGCCAGGATTTCCTCCTGGCGAATCCACTTGAGCACGACCGACGTATCGAGCACCAGATGGGGGATCATTGGCGCGTCTCCCGCCAGTATCGCACGTCCTCGGCGCTGTCCTCTCCGCTGCCGGGCGTCACCCGCGCCAGGGCGTTGATCGATTCGACAGCGGACTGGACGTGGGGCCGGTCGCCGGGACGCACCGCGCGCTGGCGCGCTCCCATATAGTAGCGCAAGGCCTCGCGGATCAACTCGCTTCGGCTGCGAAGCTCTTGATTGGCGATCCGGTCCACTTCATCGAGGAACTCGTCGGGGAAAGAGACCATCACTTTGGTCGTCATCTGGCGCCTCCTTATATCCCTATTATAACCTAAGGATATATCACGTCAAGCTCCCAGTCCACCAGCGTCTCCGAGGTTCATTCCCCTGTCCCCCTCGGGCATCATCAGCGATCGGCGCTGGTGAGGTGCGACGCACTTGGGAAGTGCGTCGCACCTGGTTCGGGCGCGGTCGGGGGCGTCTGGCCCGGCGGTGATGGGCTGGTTATTCGCCTTTGCTTTTTTCATCGTCTCTATTAAACTGGCTTATGCATCCAGTTTTGTCAAGATCTGAGCAACATCTTTGCTGTCAAATCCGCCGATCTCGGAAGTGGTAATGAGTCGGTTGGCAAAACCGTGCTTCTCATACCAGGCCTTCTTGGTATCCCAATGATTGCGATACTTCTCCTTGTGAAGCATACCCAGATGCTCCCAGTACCATTCTTCGCTTCGTAAGATGATGGTGAAGTCAGGCAGGTAAAACGTACCATCGGGAACGCTATCGCGCCAGGCGTGGATGCGCGCCTCGGTGAAGGTCGCGCGCAACGAGGCAGCGCTATCGAACGGACCGCAGCGTGAACCGGTCATCGTTGATCTTCCTCTTCTCCGGCAAGTTGCCGGCTCAACTCGTCCCAGGGTACTTCACCGACGATCTGGTTGATCTGAGGTAGCTCACTCTCCAAGAAGCGTTCCCAGCGACTGCTAATCTTGTCCGTCAGTGAGTCGAAATCAGGGTCTTCGTAATCACTTGTGGTCAAGAAAGGCCGCTTGTGGATGGTCTTCCATTTCTTGTTGACGCTGCCCCTTGTTCCATTGAGCACGCTATCGTGACGCTGACAGGTTTCGAGGATGGCTTCACGGATGACTTGAGGGCCAGGGCCAATATACAGGTGCAAGGCCAGATGATCCGCTCTGTTCACAAACCCAAATAACAATATGCGCCCACTTGGAGTCCATCCCTCACCCGATAACAAGACCCCGTATTGATCCCACGTTCTAGGCAGAAAACGGATCTCGGATTTGGTGGAATGATCTAGTTCAAGCTCTGGCGCATCATTCACCAAGTCCTCGACGAGTTCCTGTAGATCAGACTGCAAATCAGGGCGGTGTTCGTAGATCAAATCCAGGGCCGGTTTGTGTTGGCGGTAGAGTTTGCGACAGAGCTCAATGATTTCAGAATCAGCCACAATATGCCTCCTCAGCATAGTTACATAGTGCCGCAATAGGATACGCACGTCATTGCCCAGGGTGGATTCGTGAGAGCGCCGGACGGCTTCGAGAATCTCGGCAACCTCCCCATAACTCAATGAGAAGTAGTTTTGGTCGCTGGGCGGGTTGCCCTCTGGAGTAAGATAGATAAAAATACGACGAAGATCGGCATAGTGCTGTTCTACCGTCCTGCGGTACCGGCGCAACTGATCGGAATGCTCGCCACTGACGACCTTGTTCTCAATGACACAGACCAGGCGGTTAGCAGGATCGTGAATGAGAATGTCGATATTCTGCCACTCGCGGCGCACTTCTGCGTCTTCTAGGTCCGCCGCATCGATCTCCACCGCACTTAGCGGGGGCTCAGAAATGCCAATGAGCACGTGCTTGAGCAGGCGCTTCAAGAAAGCATCGCCGAGACGATGGTTGGCGGATGGGTCAAGTAGAAAAGCAAGGAAATCCGAATGGCGTAGTTCCTGCCGGACCGCGCCGATGGCTTCAAAGATATTGAACTCCGCCAGAAGAGCTTCCAGCCGTTCCAGGTCAGGATTGTTGACGACGAAGGACTCCAATAGGGCTCTATCGTTGTCGTTGCTCACACAGGTCTCCTTAATGTCGAATATGGGGATAGCTTTGAGTGGTGTAGAAGGTTAGGCTTCTCCCTCAGCAATATGATCGGCTAGCGCTTGCACGCGACGGCGCGCGGCATCGGGAGGCAAAATCAAGATGTAACCGGAGCCTTGCTCTTTGAGCACACCAATGGCCGGATTCGCCAGTAGCGTGAGGATTTGGTTGATTTGCTCAAGTTCTGGGAGCGCCAGCGATTGCGTTTGCGCTTTTTGAAACAGGATAAGGTGAACAGCTACACCGGGGATGGGTTGGGAATTAGTCTGTTGGCGCTGAAGGTTATCAAAGACCTGGAGTACATCGTTTGCCAGGCCCAAGTATTCGGTATGTTGTGTGTGAACGCGCTCCAATCGGCGGAGTGCATCAGCTGCAGGACCTTTAGCCTCAAAAAGCGTCTGGAGTTCGCTCAAACTGAAGGGAAATTGCTCGTGGAGTTTGAGCAACGCAATCAGGTCTCGAGTCGTGATCATACTCACGTGATTTCTGATGGCACGATCCACCAGTTTGCCGCCAGAAAAGGCCGGAGCAATGAGCAAGGCGTAATCCGCAGCGTTTTCCTCTCTATGGTCTCGCATCGATTCGTAGCTTACCTGCGCCAGCCCAACATTGCTGTCTTGGGAGCTGGTCTTGGCTTCAACGATAGCCGTATAGCTTTCGGCACCAAGCTGACCCACCACAACGATATCGGCTTTACCAGGGCTACCTTGATGCTCCGTTTCAAATCCCAGGAGGGAGAAAGCTTCAGCTAAGCTTTCCTCGAAGCGGTCAGGATGGGATGTGTCGTACTGAGCCCTTTTCAAAGCTTTGCATACGGCTTCCACCGGGCTGTGAACGGCAGGTAAGGTCTCAGGCTCCGGCGCAGCCAGCAACGTTTGCAGGGCGTTGAGTTGAGCCTGGGTGATGCCCGTGATGGACATCTGCGTCTGCTGAAGGAACTTGAGATTGGAGAGCACCGGATGAGCTCGCAGGGTCGCCAGGGAGATTGATGCTTCAAAAACGCGCACCGGCTTGAGTTTGACGGCCCAGGTACCCTCATCCGTCTGATAGGGCGCAGAAGCTACTTTGAGCTCGCAACGGATTTCGTACTCTGGACCTGTCTGGTATCCAAAAACACGGTCACCCGCTTTGATTTTCCTGCGGAGAAGTTTCTGGGCATAGCTTCCCAGGGATTGGGTCCACTCCACACCGTTTTCGGCAAAGGCTTGATCCCACTTGAAGATAGTGGGATTGGCGACAAAGAGCCAGGCAGCGTCATCAGGCTCGCTGGCCCTGGTGAGATTGCCCCCTCCAAGGCGCTTGCTGACCATGAAATGACAGAAGATATCGAATTCTGGAATAGTGCGAAGTCCCATTGAGGCCAGTTTCGCCTGTAAAGCCCGCACTTTGGCGGCGTTTTCCAGGTAGTTATCCAGGCTGGCATCGATATCATCGGGTTGGCCCAATTGCGCGGTGCAATACTTGTAGGTTTTGACGACCTTGGAATTGATGACAACGAAGCGTTGATCATCCAGACAAAAGAGGATAGGGGAAAGGAAGCCTGTTCCAAAACCTCTGCGGTATGGGCTTTCCAAGAAAGCGCGCCACGGCTTTTCGTCGCCCCGCAAGATACCATCTATGGCCTCAAAAATCATCCGTGCGGTGGCTGGCCATTCATCCGGCTCCTTCCATCCGGTGTTTTCAAACCAGGTGCGGATGTCTTTGGTGATGCAGGGCCAGGTGCTCACGCGGTAGCCGTGCTCGCGATTGTGTTGGGTATCGCTGTGAGGCAATAGGTGCCGTAAAACGTCTTCGGTGATGTCCTCCCCAGCTTGATACTTGCGCCGGATTTCGATGAAGACTCGTTGAACCTCCTCGATCTCGGCCTCGACGATGGCCAGATGTTTCTGGCCCGCAGGGGTGTCCAAGTATTCTGCGTGATACCATTGGATGCGCTCTTGAAGCTCAGATGTCATTGGGTTTCTCCTTCAATCCAGGTCAGCCGATGCTAAACACCTTCAGCATCTCATCCCCCAGGTGATCGATGACCTTCACCGCAATCCACCCGGACGACGACGAGGTGGGGTTGATCTGTTTATCTACGTGTTGTCTTTACTGATCGGTATTAGATATCCAATCTCCTACTCACGCCACCGGCCAGCCGCCGTGCGCCTCGATCACAGCGTCGATCTCGACCATCAGTTATTCCTTCGCTTTTCACATACCCATTCGAGCGCGGGATCGCCCTCGGCGCAGACGATGACGAGCGTGACGTGCTGTGGGGTGTACTGGTGCTGGAACATATCCACGCCCACAATGGCTTGACCGATGACCAGACGGTTGAGTTTGCGTTTCACTTCGACAAGTTCGGCCGGACGCCGCGAGGCCCACGCAGAGAACTCCGATTCAACTGATTTGTAGCGGTAGATGCCGTCTTCGATCCCTTCAATAGACGAAAACCTGACGCCATCGATTCTACGGAGTTTGGAGCCCGCAGGCCAGACGCCTGGCAGGTTGCCACCGATCTGGACTTCGGTGCAGATACCCTACCTACGGTTTCGTAGTATCTTTCAATCAACTGCACTTCGGAGAGTTTGACACGGCTCATATCACTCCACCGGCCACCCCCCGCGCGACGCGATCACCTCGTCGATCTCTGCCATCAGGCGCATCGTCTCCCTCAACGCGACGACCACCCGCTGGTAGTGCGCGATGTCGTCTGGCGTCAGCACGCGGCCCGGCTGGCTGGGCGTCTTGCGCCGGTCGTAGAGCCACCTCCGGAACATCTTGTAGCCGCCATTGTGTGACCGGTCAGGCTGCTACGCGCAGGTCCATTGTGACCGGCAGTTCCAACAAGCTGTCACGCAGGAGGCGGGTGGAGAAAAACAGCACCTCCAGGTTCTCTATCTCGTCGGTGATGGGGTTGAGTCGGGCGATCACATCATCACCGAGTTCTTCTGTTTCTTGTTCTGGGTAGGGAGGCGTCTTGTCAATATACAAGATATCTGCCGCGCGATCATACTTGAAGATCAGTCTTTTTTCCATTCGATCTCTCCTTTTGCTACTTTTCGGGCAATGTACGCTGTGATGACCCAATGGCGGCCGCTGGGGGCGGGTTCGCTGACGACGACCACAACGACGTATTTACCGCCACGAACGGACTCGAACCAGCGGGTGAACAGCCGGGCGCTGGCGAAACGGGCGCTGCGGCGTATCTGGTCTGGAGCAGCCAGGGTGTCGGCGATGCGCTGGCGATGTTCGGGAAGCAGGTCGGGATGCCGCTCGGCAATGTGCCGTTCCCGCTCGTCAGTCAGCTCAACTTGAGCGTTCAGGTATGGACAATGGAAATGTGTCGTCATTGTAACTCCAACTGTAAATGCTGTCACTCAATCGGCCAGCCGCTGTGGGCGTCGATGGCCTCGTCGATCTCCGCCATCAAGCGCATCGTCTCCTTGAGCGCGATGACCACCCGCTGGTAGTGCTCGACGTCATCTTGCGTCAGCACGCGGCCCGGCTGGCTGGGCGTCTCGCGCCGGTCGTAGAGCCACTTGTGGAGCACTTGATACCCGCCGACATGGAACGCCCACACGTCCTCCGGCACGCCCTCGAAATAGGAGCTGCGCGCGCGGTCGGACGTATCCAGGTAGACCCGCCCGCCGTCGGGATCGTAGCAGGTGCGCTTGCTGAACTTGCCCATCTTGGCGCCGGTCTCCCGCTCGACGAAGGGGGTGAT
>DSAR01000323.1 GCA_011046405.1 Chloroflexota bacterium
ACAGCGGAGGCCGTATCAGTCAATATATAACCACTACCTTTTCGTGCTAATTTGTGAAATTCGTGGCAAAAAGCTCCGCTTGACTTGTCAGAATGGGCTCTAGCGTGTGTACTTATCATTTGTCCAAAGTCCAGGTGGATCATTCAGGAATGGGGACACGAGCCAGTGACCGTAGACTGCGAGACATCAAAGGTAAACCAATCTGCCAGGACGACGAAATACGCGCGACGCTTGACCAATTTGCCCGCCTATCATTCGGCCCACTGGGCTGGGCACGTGGAAAGCGCCCGGCAGAAGGGACGGGACGTCATCCCGCTATACGTCGGCAGCCCCGACATGCCGCCACCCGACGCCGTGATCGAAACGCTCCGCCGCTCGGCCGGCCGGGCCGACAGCCACGGATACCCGGGCCATCGCGGCACGCGCGCCCTGCGCGAGGCTATCGCCGGATATTACCAGCGTCGCTTCGGCGTCGTGCTCGATCCCGAGACGCAAGTATTGCCCCTTCTCGGTTCCAAGGAGGGCATTATCCACCTCTCGATGGCCTATCTCGACGCCGATAGCCTGGCCCTGGTACCCGATCCCGGTTATGCGCCCTACACCAGAGGGGCGGCGCTATCTGATGCCGCCACGTACACATTGCCCTTGCGGGCCGAGAACGATTTCCTGCCGGATTTCGACGCCGTTCCGGCTCGCGTGCTCGACCGGGCGAAACTTTTGTGGCTCAATTACCCGAACAACCCCACCGGTGCCACGGCTGATCTGGGCTTCTTCGAGCGAGCGGTGGCCTTCGCCCGGCAGAAAGACCTTCAGAAAGACCTCTTGATCTGCCACGACGCGCCCTATTGCGACGTCACCTACGAAGGTTACGTGGCCCCCAGTATCCTCCAGGTGGCGGGCGCCGGGGAAGTCGCGGTGGAGATCAATTCCCTCTCGAAGACGTTCAACATGGCCGGATGGCGGATCGGGATGGCGGTGGGCAACGCCGACGCGATCGCGGCCCTGACCCAGGTCAAATCGAACGTCGATTCCGGCATCTTCCATCCTTTGCAAGCGGCCGCAGTCGAGGCCCTGGCCACACCGACGTCATGGCTGGCGACGCGCAATGCCATCTATTACGAGCGACTGGCCCTCATCGCCGGACAACTGAACGAGATCTGCATGAGGTGCACGCCCCCTATCGCCACGCTCTACGCCTGGGCCGAGATTCCCCCCGGATGGCCCTCGTCAGAGGCCTTCGCGCTGGCGCTCCTGGAAGAGACCGGCGTCGCTATTGCGCCGGGCGTCTTCTTCGGTCCGGCCGGCGAGGGATACGTGCGCATCTCGGCCACTGCCCCGACGGTGCGTGTTCAGGAAGCAATGACGCGCCTCGCCCAGTTCGTGACCAGCGCCGCTTAGTCCACGTCCTTTTCTCGCCCGTCCGTTTTCCGATTTTACTTTGCAATCGCCCCATAGCCTGATATAATGGTCTGGGTAATGATGAGAAAACGATCGTGAAATTCGATCATTGGTGTGATTTGTGATAGTATCTTATCAACTTGGATCACGAATGACACGAATGGACAAATGACACGAATTTTGGCTTCGAGAGGTCGTTTATGCCGCAATATGAGCAATCGCCGGGATTGGATGCCCGGCAATCGAAAATAGAGGGAGGGGCCGCGGAAAAAGACAGCGCGCGCCAACCTCAATACGTCCAGCCGTTGCACGCCATCCCGTCGCTAGAAGATACCCAACCTATGCCCGCCTTTTCGCCGCATAAAGATGAGGATGAGGATGAGATCGAGACTGGCGAGATACCGGGAACGCTGGGGGATCCAACGATTGCGATGCCCCGGGTGCCGACCGGTGCGACGCCAACGGCCGACCTGCCGCGCACTGTCCCCCCTCCTCAACGTCCTGGCTACGTGCCGTCCTCCGTCGCCTCTTCTGAGGTCAAAGAGGTCAAATCCCAGGCGCGCAAACCCCGTGACTGGGGGCAGATTGTGCTCAAGGGCTTGTTTATCACGGCCCTATCGGTGGTTCTCATCTTCTTCCTGGGCGTGGGGGGCGCTATCGTGGGTTACATGGCGATCGCCCGTCAACTCCCGCCACCCGAAGCGTTGACGTCTCGCCAGACCACCTTCGTCAGCAGCAAGATTTTGGACCGGGAAGGCCGGTTGCTCTTCGAGGTGATGGACCCCCATGGTGGGCGGCGCACGCGGGTCTCGTTGAGCGAAGTATCGCCTTACGTTTTCCAGGCAACCATCGCGACCGAGGACCGCAATTTCTACGCCCATCCCGGATTCGACCCCATCGCCATTATCCGCGCCATCTACTACAATCTGTCGGAGGGCGGGATCGTCTCTGGAGGCAGCACGATCCCTCAACAGGTTGCGCGCAACCTCCTGTTGGACCCGGAGGAACGCATCCAACAGACGGCGTGGCGGAAGATTAAGGAGATCGTTCTGGCCGCCGAATTGATGCGCACCTATCCAGACCGGAACGTGATCCTGGAGATTTACCTGAACGAGAACAATTACGGCAACCTGGCCTACGGCATTCAGGCCGCCTCCGAGACTTACTTCGGCGTCGACGCGGACGAACTGACGCTGGGGCAGGCGGCTTTCCTGGCAGGACTTCCCCAGTCCCCGGCGACGTACGATCCTTTCGCCGGCGGCTTGAGCTTGGCGCTCAGACGTCAGGAGACGGTCCTGTCGCTCATGGTCGATGATGGGTACATCAACCACACGGAGAAGGCGTTGGCGATAGCCGAGATCCGTGAGTACGAATTCAAGGCGCCACGTCTCGATCTGGGTTTCGCGCCCCACTTCGTGGTCTATGCCCGGCAGCAGATTGAGGCCCAATACGGCCCCGAAGCGCTCTACCAGAACGAAGAGGGTAAGAGCCTGCGTATCTACACGACCCTCGACCGGCGCTTGCAGCGCCTGGCCGAACAGGCGGTCCGTGAAGGTCTGGAGACCCTGGCTGACCGCCACGCCACCAACGGCGCGCTGGTCGCCATCGACCCGGCGACGGGGCACGTGTTGGCGATGGTTGGTTCGGTCAATTTCCACGACGACGAAATCGACGGGCAGGTCAACGTCGCGCTGCGCTGCCGGCAGCCGGGATCGTCTATCAAGCCGTTCACGTACGTCGCCGCTTTCGAGAGAGGCTGGACGCCTGCGACGACCCTATGGGACGTGCGGACCGAATTCCCCGATGGCGCCAATCCACCTTACGTACCTGTCAACTTCGATGGCGATTATCACGGGCCGATGTCGGTGCGCAAGGCGCTGGCCAATTCATACAACGTGCCAGCGGTAGAGGCGCTCCAATTCGTAGGCGTCGACGGACTCCTGGAGATCAGCGAGCGCTTGGGCGTCAAGTCGTTGGTGCATCCCGAGGAATACTGCCCCGACTATCCCTACGATCACCCGCCTTATTATGGTCTATCGCTCACGTTGGGCGGCGGCGAGGCCAAGTTACTGGAGATGACGGGCGCTTTCGCCGTCCTGGCCAATCGAGGGATACGGACGCCGGTCAATCCAATTTTGCGAATTGAGGATAGCCAAGGGAATGTCCTGGTAGATAACGCTCAACCTCAGGGAGAACAGGTGGTCTCTCCCGAACACGCGTATCTAATCACCCACATCCTTTCAGACGTACAGGCCCGTTGTGTAGCGTTTCGTTGTCCCAGCGTGCTGGCGCTTTCTCGCCCGGCGGCGGCCAAGACGGGCACCACGAACGATTTCCGGGACGCGCTGACGATTGGTTACACGCCGGATCTGGCGACCGGCGTTTGGGTCGGCAATGCCGACAACACCCCCATGATCAACGTAGCAGGGGCTGGCGGCGCCGGCCCCATCTGGCACAACTTCATGGAGGCGGCCCACGCCGATTGGCCGGTGCGGGATTTCGAACGTCCGCCGGGCGTCAGGGAATATGAAGTCTGCGCCGATTCGGGCGCTCAACCGAGCAAATACTGCCCCCGTCGCAAGCGCGAGCTTTTTGCCAAGGACCAACCCCCGCCTGAAGAGGAGCAAGATTGGTACCAGATCGTGCGGATCGATCAGACCACCGGGTTGCTGGCCAACGAATTTTGCCCTAACCAGGTCCGAGAGCAGGTGATGGTGGTCATTCAGAGCGAGCGAGGACGAGAATGGGCGCAGGCTCACCCGGAATATTTCGAGGGCTTGCCTTTGGCGCCGCTTGAGTATTGTAACGAAGGGGCCAACTTTTCCCAGGTTTTCATCACGTCACCAGCGCCGGGCAGCGCCGTCCAAGGTGTCGTGCCAGTGATGGGGACCGTTCAATTGCCTGCCTTCGAGCAATACGAGGTGAGGTACGGCGTGGGCGACAACCCAGATCGCTGGGATGGGTGGATCAGCGGGCCGCATTTGGCCCAGGTGACCGAGGGTTTGCTGACCGAGTGGAACGTCGCCGGCCTGCCGTCTGGGCCCTATACATTGCTCGTGCGAGCCTTCAGTCGAGAGCAAGAGCCGGTCGAAGCGCGGGTGACCGTTTTCGTGGCTGCGCCCACGTCGACGGTGACGCCCATCCAACCGCCCACATCGACGCCGACACCTGTCTCCAGCCCCAGTGCGACGGCGACGTCTCTCCCAACGGCGACAGCTTTCCCGACGCCGGTGCCCCCGACGTCGGTGCCGCCTACGGCAGCACCTAGCGCATCGCCCACCACAATGCCCACGGAGGCGCCGACGCTTACGCCCACTTTCACGCCCACCGTGTCACCCACCGTGACGGTTACCGGGACAGCGTCAACAGGATAAAACCGGCATACCAGCACACCGGTATACCAATATACCAGCATACCGGTATACCAATATACCAGCATACCGGTATACCAATATACCAGCATACCGGTGTACCAACCTTAGCAACATCGTTCCCATGCAGTGACGGTATCATCGATCGATTCGAATCCAAACTGGCGATAGAGCCTTAACGCGCGGTGGTTATCAATCTGGGTATTGACGGTGACGTACTCGCTGCCTTGCCGCCAGAAAGCTTGCATCGCGTCGTTCAAGAGCAGCTTCCCCAGCCCAAGCCCTTGGCAATCTGGATGGACCGCAATCCGGTTGAGGTGAGAGCGTGGCATGTGTGTCTCACCTTCGACGTATCCCACCAGAATATCAGCTTTCTCCGCGACGACGAAGTGGGAGGTCACGTCGTATCTCCGGCGGAGAGTGGACGCGCTGTACCACCAGTGCGGGCTAAATGCCGCCCGGTCCAGGCGGATGATCATCGGGATGTCCTGCATCGACGCGGGGCGCAGGTGCACGTCGAGAGCGTTCTCGAGTTCGATCAAAACGTGTTGCGTGGTCTCCAACGTGGTGATAACCTTGAAGCGGCGGAACCCTCGAGCCGGCAAATGTGGGCCAGCCCATCCATTGTAATCCATCCAGGCGAGCTTTTGCACGCCCTTTTGACGAAGTTTTTGCAACGTGGCAGGCAGCACGAGATCGAGCCAATCAGCCACAGCCAGCCCATCGTCCAGGGCAGCCACCCGAACCCAAGCTATGGGTGATGCGTCGGGCCAGGCCAAAAACCCCCCGACGACCAAATTCTGACATTCGATCACGACAAACAACCCGTCGCAGAGATGTTCTTGCCATCGCCACAATGGCGGGAGTTTATATGCCGCTCTCCGCAACAGCGCCTGGATATCGAACTTGTCGCCGGGGCGCGCTTGACGTACTTTTATGCTCATAGAAACTTAATTTAACATGTTGTGAGTTAGAGGTCAAGTATCTGTACGACGTATCTTCTCAATAAACCGGGGCAAACTCGCTCGGGCCGGTCTCCTGACCGTGCCCGCTGTGGCTCGGTCGGGAGACCGGCCACAGCTCCCCAACTTATTG
>DSAR01000161.1 GCA_011046405.1 Chloroflexota bacterium
CGCGTGAGACGGGCACGAGGGGCGGCACCTGGCGCACTCCATCCACCTGGCGCATCCGCTCGATCTCGACGGCCAGTGCAGCGATGCTCAGCGACTCGAAGAATCGGCGCAGCGGCAGTTCGACTTGGAACGTCTCCCGCACTCGCGACACCACCTGCGTCGCCAAGAGGGAATGGCCGCCCAATTCGAAGAAGTTGGCCGTGACGCTCACCCGCTCTATCCCCAGGACGTCGCACCAGATGCCGGCCACCATCTCCTCCAATGGTGTGTGGGGAGCGATGTAGGACGCCTCCGCTCCCGTCTCCCAATCCGGCGCTGGCAACGCCCGCCGGTCTACCTTGCCGTTGGCGTTCAGCGGCAGTTCGTCCAACGACACAAAGAAGGATGGCACCATATACTCAGGCAGATGGTCCTGCAAATAGGTCCGCAGGGCCCCATCCGCCTTCCCGTTCGCGCCTCTGGGCACCACGTAAGCGACTAACTGCTTATCCCGCCCATTCGTCCCCGACGGCCGCGCGACGACTGCCGCGTGTTGCACGTCCGGGTGCTGGCCCAATATCGCCTCGATCTCGCCCAGTTCGATCCGGAACCCCCGCACCTTGACCTGGAGGTCGATCCGGCCCAGGAACACCAGTTGCCCGTCTGGCGTCCACTTCACCAGGTCGCCTGTGCGGTAGAGGCGTCGGCTTGCTCCCCCCTCTGTCCCCCCCACAGGGGAGGAGGTAATGGGAGTGCTGAAAGGGTCTGGCACGAAGCGCTCCGCCGTCATCGCCGGCTGCCCCAGGTAGCCCCGCGCCAGCCCGTCCCCGCCGATGTACAATTCCCCCGGCACGCCCACCGGTACCGGCGCCATGTGCTCGTCCAACACGTAGACGCTGGTGTTGGCTACCGCCCGACCGATGGGCACCGTCGTCGCGTCGGCCGCCACTGTCTCCACCGGGTACCAGGTGGCGTAGGTCGTGCTCTCCGTCGGCCCGTACATGTGCAATAACCGCTCTGGCCCGCCGGCCGCCAGCACCTGGCGTACTGACTCCGGGTCCACCGCCTGCCCGCCGAACATCACGTGGCGCAAAGTGGCGAAGGCGCTCGGCGCCATCCGCGCAAATTGATTGAACAGTGCCGTCGTCAGGAACAGGGCCGTCACGGCCTCCTCCTGCAGCAGGGTGACGAAGCGCTGATATTCCAGCGCCAGCCCTTCGGGGACGAGCACCAACCGCCCGCCGTTCAACAGCGGCCCCCAGATCTCGAAGGTCGCCGCGTCGAACGACGTGTTGGCCGCCTGGGTCACCACGTCTAGCGGGCCCAACTGGGCGTAGTCGGTGTTCAGCAGCAGCCGGTTCACCCCCCGGTGAGGGATCCCGATCCCCTTGGGCTGCCCCGTCGAACCAGACGTGTACATCACGTAGGCCAGGTGATCGGCGTGGATGCTCGTTTCGGGCGGCATATCTGGCCAAGCATTCGTCTGGCGCGCGATGGTGTCCCAATCTCCATCGACGCATAGCACGTGGGCTGCATCCTCCAGCACGCGTCCCAGGCCCTCTCTCGACGCGTCCTCCAGCAACGGTTCCTCGGTCAGCACCACCCGGGCCCCGGTGTCGGCCACCATAAAGGCCAGGCGTTCAACGGGATTGACCGGATCCAGCGGTACGTAGGCCCCGCCCGCCTTGAGCACGGCCAGCATCGCCGTCACCATCTCTGCCGAGCGGGTCATACACAGGCCCACCGGATCCCCCGATCCCACGCCTAACGCGACCAGGTGCCGTGCCAGTTGCTTCGCCCGCTCGTCTAAGGCCCTGTACGTCAGGTGTTGCGTCCCTTCCCCGGCCCGGGGGAATGCCAGGGCGATGGCATCCGGTGTCCGCGCTGCCTGGGCCTTGAATATCTCGTGGACGCAGCTCTCACGCGGGTAATCGGGATGCACACCACTCCACGCCTCGACCAGTTGCCGCCGCTCCCCGTCTGTCAGCAGCGGCAGTTCGCTCACCTGCCGCCCCGGATCCGCGACGGCCCCTTCCAGCAATACCCGGAAGTGATCCAGCATGCGCTCGATCGTCGACGGGGCGAACAGGTCGGTGTTGTATTCGATGGCGACGATCAGATCCTCGGCGACGTCCTCCACGCTCATGGTCAGGTCGAACTTGGCGATTTCGCTCTCGAAGGCCAGACCGCTCAGGGAGAGATCGGCCAGGGCGACGTCCAACGCGGCCGTATCCTGGAGGGCGAACATCACCTGGAACAGGGGCGTGTGGCTCATGTCCCGCTCCGGTTGGAGCGCCTCCACCAGTCGCTCGAAGGGTACGTCCTGGTGCGCGTGGGCTTCCAGCGTCACCTCGCGCACCTGGGCCACCAGATCCTCAAACGCAGGACCACCCGACAGGTCGGCCCGCAGCGCCAGGGTATTGGCGAAGAAGCCGATCAGATCTTCCACCTCACGGCGCTGGCGCCCCGCGATGGGGGTGCCCACCACGACGTCCTGCTGCCCCGTGTACCGTGCAAGGAGGGCCTGGAAGGCCGCCAGGAGCGTCATGAACAACGTCGCCCCACACCGCCGGCCAACAGCTCGCACGGCCGCCGAGAGCACCGGCCCCAGGGGGCGGCTGAGGTGCGCGCCCTTGAAGCGCTGCACCGAAGGTCGGGGTCGGTCGGTGGGCAACTCCAACAACGCTGGCGCCCCGGCCAACTGCTCTCGCCAGTAGGCCACCTGCCCGTCCAATATATCGCCCGCGAGCCACTCGCGCTGCCAGACCGCGTAGTCGGCGTACTGGATCGCCAGCGGTTCCAGCGGCGACGGTTTGCCCTGCACGAAGGCCTCGTACAGCGTGTTCAACTCTCGCGTCAGCACCCCCATCGACCAGCCATCCGACACGATGTGGTGCATGTTCAGCAGCAGCACGTGGTCCGCTTCGCCCAGCCGTAACAGTCGCACCCGCATCAGCGGCCCCACCGTCAGGTCGAAGGGGTGCTCCGCCTCCGCCTGGGCGATCTGCTGCGCCCTCGCCACGCGTTCTTCCAACGACTCGCCATCCACGTCTTCCACGTCCAGCTGCACCGGCCGGTCGGGCGCGATCACCTGGGCGGGCTTTCCGTCGAGCACCGCGAAGGTCGTGCGTAACGATTCGTGCCGGCGTACGATCTCACCCAGGCTGCGCTCCAATGCCCCCACGTCGAGCGGACCGACGAGGCGCAGGGGTAGCGGCACGTTGTAGAACGGGCTTTCGGGCGCGAGTTGGTCCAGGAACCACAAGCGCTGCTGGGCGAACGACATCGGGAAGTGCACCACCTCCCCCTCCGGCCGGGGGTGCGGGACGATGGACCGCTGGTCCGGCACGTCCTGGCGCTTCCTTTTCTTCAATTGCTCAAAGAGAAAGGCCTTCTGCTCGGGCGAGAGTTCCTCAATGGACTGAACACGCTGTATTTCGCTCACGCTACTCCTCACTGACGTCTACTGGGGTTTCCAGGTCTGCCATCTCGGCCATCAACTGGGCCAATAACTCGGGATCTGTCTGCTCAGCCTCCGCCTGGACGACGTGCGAGGCCAAGCCGGCCACCGTCGACGATTCGAACAGGCGCCGGATCGGTAGATCAACTTGCAGCACATCCCGAATGCGGGTGCTGACCTGGGCGGCCAGCAACGAGTGGCCGCCCAATGCGAAGAAGTCGTCGTGAACGCCCACCCGTTGGACGTTGAGGACCTCGGCCCAGATATCGACCAGGGCTTCCTCGATCGAGTTGCGCGGCGCGACGTACGCCGCCTCAGAAAGGGCGCCCCACTCCGGCGCGGGCAGCGCCTGCCGGTCGACCTTGCCGTTGGGCGTCACAGGCAGCGTGTCCATCGAGACGAAGGCCGAAGGCAGCATGTGATCCGGTAATCGCTGCTGGAGAAACTGGCGCAGTTCGTCGGCCGGCACCTTCTGGCCGTCCTGCGGCACCACGTAGGCGGCCAGGCGTTGATCGTCGCCCGGCTGGCCGTCGCCGTTCACCGGGCAGGCGACGATGAGCGCCTTGCCCACCGCGGGTTGCTGTCCCAACACCGCCTCGATCTCGCCCAGTTCTACCCGGTAGCCCCGGATCTTGACCTGATTGTCCGCCCGGCCGAGGAAGTCCAGGCGCCCGTCGGGCAGCCACTTGACCAGATCCCCCGTCCGGTACAGCCGCCTGCCCCCTCTCCTCTCTCCCCTCTCCCCTCTCTCCTCTGTGTAGGGGTCGGGCACGAAGCGTTCTGCCGTCAGGCCCGGGCGGTTCAGGTAGCCCCGGGCGACGCCTGCCCCGCCGACGTACAACTCGCCCGGCACGCCCACCGGCACCGGTTGGCCTTCGCCATCCAGCACGTACACCCGCACGTTATCCACCGGGCGCCCGATGGGTGGCAGACTTTCTGGTCCGCGTCCGTTAGTCTCGTCACTCCGCAGTGGCGTCCACGTGGCGACTACCGTGTTTTCCGTCGGGCCGTAGTTGTTGACGACCTCGAATTCCAATCCCTCGCCCGGCCAGTGGTGCAACCGGTCGCCGCCGGTCAGCAGCGTGCGCAACGCCAGATCTTTACCGGGCACGCCGCCCGGCGCCTCTTCCAGCGCCTCCAGCGCCGCTTCGGCCAGCGGCGTCGGCAGGAAGCTGATGGTGATCGCGTGTTTTGCCAGCCAGTCCCACAATTGCTGGGGCGAGAGCCGGACCTCGTCCGGTGGCACGTACACGCCGGCCCCGGCCGTCAGGTAGGGCCAGATCTCCCACACCGAGGCGTCGAAGGCGGGGCTGGCTAACTGGGTGGCCCGGTCGGTCGCCGTCACGTCGTACGCCCGCTGGTGCCAGGCGCACAAGTTGACCAACCCGCCGTGCTGCACTTGTACCCCCTTGGGACGGCCTGTCGAGCCGGAGGTGTAGATCACGTAGGCCAGGTTGTCGGGTTCGACGGCGACGTCGGGCTTCTGATCAGGCTGTTGGGCGATGTCCGGCCAATCCCGGTCCAGGCATACCCGTTGCGCCGCCGTCTCCGGCAGACCGGCCAGCCAGCGTTCCTGGGTCAGCAAGACCGGCACGTCGGCGTCCGCCAGCACGAAGGCTAACTGTTCCTCGGGATAGCTGAGGTCCAGCGGCAGATATGCCCCACCGGCCTTGAGCACGCCCAGCAACCCGACGACGAGTTCCGCCGAGCGCTCGGCACAGACGGCGACCACCGTCTCGGGCCCAACGCCCAAATTCCGCAGGTAGTGGGCCAACTGGTTGGCCCGCCGGTCGAGTTCCCGGTAGGTCAGGCGGGAGAGCGCATCGTCCGCCGCCCCGGCGCTCACCACTGCTACGTTGTCCGGCGTCCGTTCCGCCTGGGCCTCGAAGCATTCGAACACGCAGCGCTGCCGGGGATGCTCCGCGCCGGTCTCGTTCCACTCGTACAGCAACCGGCGCCGCTCCTCCTCCGTCAACAGCGGGAGCTCGCCCAGCCGCTGCCCGGGGCCGGCCACGATCCCCTCCAGCAGGACCTGGAAGTAGGCCAGCCAGCGCCGGATGGTCGACGGCGTGAACAGGTCGGCGTTGTAGTCACACTCCGCCGTGAGCCGCTGGCCGTCATCGACGACGTTCAACGAGAGTTCGAAGGGAGCCGCCTCGGTGTCGTTGGCGACCACGTTCACCTCCAAATCCGCCATGTCCAGTTGACCGGAGAAATCGAGGTTGAAGGTGACCGCGATCAACGGCGCCCGGCTGGGATCGCGCTGGGGATTGATCTCCTTGACCAATGCCCCGAAGGGGTAGAGCTGGTGTTCCTGGACGTCCAACAGGGCCTCTTTCACCGAGAGCAAGTAATCGTCAAACGTCGCGCGCGCCTCGGGCTGCGAGCGGATGGGCAGGACGTTCAGGC
>DSAR01000411.1 GCA_011046405.1 Chloroflexota bacterium
AGGCGTAGCGGGCGAAGACGTAGGCCCCGGGTAGGGCCAGGACCACCGTGAGCACGGTCGAAAGAGCCGCCTGCCAGGTGGTGAAGTAGATCGTTCGCAGATGTCGGGAGGTGCCGAAGAGCGTCTCCAACACCTCGAAACTGATCCAGCCACCGGACGGCCCGTCTGGTGAAAAGGACAGCGAGAGGATAGCGGTCAGCGGATAAAAGTAGAAGATGAGCAGGAAAAGCAGCGGCAGGGCAACCAGGAGCCCGCTCGAAATCGAAGTCCACCAGGGCCGCGTACTACTTAGACGCCTTTGTCCCGCCATCTTCCACTCCATCAAAATGAGCCGGGTGTGTTTCAAATGCTTTGAGCGCTGTTCGTAGTGCGTGCGCTGCTAGGCAGCGGCGCTAGATAGCGGCTTCAGCGCGCTTTTACGGCGATAACGCCTACTACGAGCTTGGCCCCAAATAAAATGAAACACACCAAAATGAGCCGATGAGAAGAACTAGCGCAAGGCCACGTCAGCCCACGCCGCCACCCACGCCTCACGGTTGGCCTCGATCGCTTCGTAGGGCACCTCGGCCGGGTTCTCGGGGATGACGGCGTACCTGGCGAAGACCTCGGGCAGATCGGCGTTCTCGTTGGCCGGGAACATGAACATATTCAGGGGAATATCCTCCTGGAAGGTCACGTCCAGCATGAAATCGACCCACGCCCGCGCTAGGTCGGGGTTCTGGGCCCCTTTCAGCACGCCCACGAACTCGATCTGCCGGAAGCAACTCTCGTCACCCACCACGGCTGCTGTCGGCGCCGCTGACGCTTCGTCCATCGGTTCCTCGGCGAAGTAGACCCCCGCCGGGGGGCTGCTGGCGTAACTGACGACGATGGGCCGGTCGCCCTCACCGCCAGAACCGTGCGTGAAGCGACCCCAATACGCCTCATTCCAGTCGCCCGCGATCGCTACGTCGTTCTCAAGCAGGTCGGCCCAGTAGTCGAGGTAAGTGTAATCGCCCGATTCGCCAAAGCGTCCGACGGTCGCCAACAGGAAGGCCAGCCCCGGTGAGGAGGAAGCCGCATCCTGGACAACCGTCAGTCCTTTGTAATCCGGTGCGACCAGATCCTCCAGGTTCTCCGGCGGCGCGATGCCCGCCTCTTCGAACCAGGCCCTATCGTAGTTCAAGCATACGTCGCCATAATCGACCGGTAACGCCCGATGCTGGGGATCCAGTTTCAGGTCATCGATGATCTGGTCCAATAGAGGAGAAGCGTAGGGCTCGAAGATGTCCGCGTTCAGCGCCCGGCTGAGCAACGTGTTATCGACGCCGTAGAGCACGTCGGCCAAAGGATTCGCGACGCTGAGGATCGCTTGATTGACCATCACGCCGGCATCGCCCGATTCCAGGATCTCCACTTTGGCCCCGTGCGCTTCCTCGAAAGCGGCTATTGTCTCCTCGCTGATGTTGAAACTGTTGTGCGTCATCATTCGCAACGTGCGAATCTCAACAGTCTCGCTCTCCTCAGTGGGCGCGGGGGCCTCCTCCATCGGCGCTGGCGTTGTCGCGCCGGCGCCACATCCCGTCAAAAGCAATACAACGATCAACATAGCACCTAAAAAGCGTTTCATATTCCCACCTCCAAAACTTTGTATACTTGCACACTTGCCACTTGCACACTTGCCACTTGCACACTTGCAACTTACTTAGCGCCTGATCACCACACACAACAACCAGCCCTCTCGCACGCTGACCCGGGCTCGTTCCTCCACCAACTCATTACTCACCCCACGCGCCAATCCAAAGCGTAGCGTCTCATCATCCAGCGGCCACGTCACACCCCGGGCGGTCACCCCCTCGGCGTCTCGCCCCAACGGGATGAGCGAGAGTATATCCCCCGGCTTACCCCGGACGAGCGCCTCTTGCCCGGCCCGGATCAGAAACGCCTCTTGCTTTCCCTCGACGACGCGCACGTCGATCTCCGCCAACGCCGGCAACGCCATCAGGAACAGGTTAGCCAGCGTTTGATCCAGCCGTCCGCCCAGGGCCGCGAGAATGACGATTTCTGTCGCGCCGGCGCGGGCGGCGTATTTCAGCGCTAGTTCCAGATCGGTCTCATCTTTTTGAACCGGGAAGCGCACGATCTCGCCCCCCGCCGACGTCACCCGCTCTAAATTTCGGGAAGAGATCGAATCCAA
This sequence comes from Chloroflexota bacterium, assembly GCA_011046405.1. GTDB lineage: Bacteria > Chloroflexota > Anaerolineae > B4-G1 > B4-G1 > DSAR01. Next base: position 2,177 of record DSAR01000411.1, read on the forward strand.
ATCGCCGATCACGACGTAGGGCATCGCCCCGACGGAAAGGGCGTATTCAGCCCCGCCATCGGCGGCGATGATCAGATCATCCGGTCGCAGTAAGCGCTGCGTCTCTTCTGGGTTATCGAATTCACCGTTTACGAATACTATCGCTCGCATCGTCACCTCGATTATCAAAAACCGCCCTCATCGGAAGACGCTTTCTCCAAAATAAAAATCGCCCCGACCAGCGGAGCGATTGTTGTTGCACACACGATTTCACTCCCTCCGCTGGCATAACCCAGATCAGGTTCCAAGGGTCGGTGCGGATGGCCCCTAAAGGCCTATAACACCCTCTCAGCCTGTTCCCAGGCTCCCCTGATTATGTCTATCGATAAACTTACTTTCTCAAAGTGCGCCTACATTATACGACATCTCGCGGGTTTGGCAAATTCCGGGGAAAACGGGAAAACGAAGCAAATCCAAGGGGGTTTAAACGCGGTTTGCGCTTGCGATTTGCTTTGAAAACCCAAAACGTAGCGGTTCTAGAGCCTTCTAAAGCCCCTGAGGGCTGTTCCAACGCATTGGGAAAGTTAATCAACCCCAGGCGGCGCGTATGGAAGACTTGGTTGAAAAAAGCGACCGGCTTTTGCTGTCACGGGCCACGCTATTTGAACAACCAGTAGCAAACCTATATGGCGCGCCCTGAAACCAACAACAAGCCATTCTTCTCAATCTCCACTTCCTGAACGACCTTTTCCTCTAGCAGCTTGCCAAGGGTGTGCTCTAACTCCTTCGGTGTCCACTTGAGCACGTGGAACGCCTTGGCGACCATCTTACGGTCCGCTGCCACCACGTTCTCCAGGTACCGCTGCAGCAATATCCGGCGAGCCTCACTTCGCTTGATCGACCGCGCCTGTTTGGGGAGATCGGGGAACCAGCGCTGGAACAGTTCGTAGACGAAGGCGTAATTCCACGCGCCCGTCTCGGCCACGCCGATGGGCACCACCTTCAGCCCCACCTGCAACTCGACCAAGGCTCGATCGAAGCGCGATTTGGCGCTCTCGGCGCTCATACGCGCCTCACGGCGCAGCCGCACCGTGTCCAACGGGCCGTGCTCCAGGATCGCCTCGTAGATGGCCTTCGCCTCTGCCGTCAGCTTGCCGTCCTCGTACTCGGCCAGGTAATCGTCAAGCGATCCAAAATTCTCGCTGAGCGCGTAAAAATACGGCAGGTAATCCAGCGAGACCAACGTCGCCCGGCGTCGCAGGAGCTTGCCGTAATACCACCACCGCTTGTCCAATGCCTGATCTTTCCATCCCCAGCATTTACTGAGATCGGGGTCGCCGTGCTCGTTGGGTACGGGCCGCTCGCGCCCGGCGATGGCGTGAAACAGGTTGGGCATTTCGATATCCTTGATGGGCCAGAAGTGGCAGAAGCCGACCTGGTCGACGAATTGGCGGGCGTCATCGATGGTGCGTAACCGCCGCTGGGGCGTTCGATGATAGTTGATCTCTCGTTGTTGGATGACGTCCATAAACTCCTCGGGATTTCAGAATCAGGTGGGCCACAGGCTCAGTTGGCGGGGCGCGCGGCGACCGTCGAGCAAGATGTAGGGGGCTGCCCGGTCGGCGACGATCCGCAACTTACGCAGGTCTGCCAGGTCCTGGATCGTTCCCTTTCTCCGTTCGTGCAGGATCCGGTTGGCACCCTTGGGCCCGATGCCGGGCACCCGCAGGAGATCGCGCCGGTCGGCGGTGTTGACCTCGACCGGCGCGCAGGCTAGGTGCTGGCGGGCCCAGGCCAACTTCGGGTCGGCGTCCAGGGGGAGATTGCCCCCCGGGTCGAAGGGCATATCCTCGACGGTGAAGCCGTAGTCGCGCAGGAGAAAAGAGGATTGGTAAAGCCGGTGCTCACGGGTTGGCGACGCCGGCGGATGGTGTTCCAGGGGGGTGTCGCGCACGGGCGTGAAGGCCATGAAGTAGGCCCGCGCAATCCCGGCCTGGCGGTACAGGAACTCGGTCGTCGTCAGAAGTTCCAAGTCACTTTCGTCGGCCGCGCCCACGACAAACTGGGTGGTCGAGCTGGGCTGCTTCCCCGGCGTCTCCTGCCGAATCTCCTCGATCCAACGCAGACGCTGCAGGAGCTCCTCGTCGAAGATCTTGTGCGGCGCCAGGCGGGCCAGACGCTCGGTGTTGGGCGCCTCCAGATTCACCGACACGCGATCGGCCAGGCGCATGGCCGCCTCGATCTGGTCCCGCTCGGCCCCCGGCATCACCTTGAGGTGGACGTAGCCTCGGAAGTCATATCGCCGGCGCAGAATCTCGGCCGTGGAGATGATGCGATCCTGGGTCCACCGTCCGCCACCGGCGACGCCGGAACTGAGGAAAATGCCCTCCGCGATCCCCTTTTGATGAAGTTGGACGAAGAGGTGGGCCAGTTCGTCGGGGGTGAAGGTTGCCCGGCGGCAATCGCGTCCAGCGCGGAAGGCGCAATAGGCACAGTCCCGCTCACAGGCCGACGTGAGCAGCGTCTTGAGCAGCGCGATGTGCTTCCCGCCGGGCATGACCGCGTTATGAACCGCACCGCCCAACGCGTCGACCCGGCGAGCGTTCGATTGCCCGACGCCGACCTCTTCAGCTGCTTCGAAGCAAGTGGGAGGACCTAAAAGTTTGAGTTTTGCTTCTGCATCCATCGTTAGTCTCCACCCACATTATAGGAACAAATGTTCTAACTGTCAAGCAAACGCCCACCTTGCGTATCATCTCAATAAACCGGGGCAAACTCGCTCGGGCCGGTCTCCTGACCGTGCCCGCTGTGGCTCGGTCGGGAGACCGGCCACAGCTCCCCAACTTATTGAGAAGATACCACCTTGCCATCTTGCCATCTTGCCATCTTGCCATCTTGCCATCTTGCCATCGGATGTCTCTGCTGCTACAATACGTAACATAAGCGCTAGTGGTATCTTCTCAATAAACCGGGGACTTGTTCGTAGTAGGCGCTTCAGCGCTCCTAAAAGCGCACTAAAGCCGCTATCTAGCACGCGCACTACGAACAGATTCACCCCAAGTTATTGAGGACTCTACTGAAAAAAGATCATCTTAGCACAGAGTCACTGAGAACACGGAGAAAAATTGAGGTGCGCATTAAAATTTTTACGTAAATCGTGCCAAATAGTGAATTTTTTGTATCATCTCAATAAACCGGGGCAAACTCGCTCGGGCCGGTCTCCTGACCGTGCCCGCTGTGGCTCGGTCGGGAGACCGGCCACAGCTCCCCAACTTATTGAGAAGATACAATTTTTTTGAGTAAAATGTTAAATTCTCTGTGCTCTCTGTGTCTCTGTGGTGAAATCTAGGCTTATTTCAGTGCAGCTATTGAGAAGATAGCGCTAGTGCCTGTGGAGAGACTATTGAAAAATTCGCTCAGAGGCCAGTCCGCGGGCCGATTAGCCCCCCCCGGGACGGTGGCTAGAGCAATTATTTAAGAGAGGGATCATATGAAAGCCATGCTTTTGCGCGAGGCCAAGCCGATCGAGGAGCGCCCGTTGACATTGACGGAACTGCCGTTGCCGGCCCCCGGCCCCGGCGAGGTGCGCCTGGCGGTGCGCGCCTGTGGTGTCTGCCGCACCGACCTGCACACGGTGGAGGGGGATCTGTCGCTGCCCAAGCTACCGGTGGTGCCGGGCCACCAGAT
>DSAR01000403.1 GCA_011046405.1 Chloroflexota bacterium
CTGGGTCATTGTCATACAGGGGATTCTCAATCGATTTGGGCTGGATTGAGAGTGGATGTGCTTTTCGGCCAGGACAGGGCAGCGCGGAACTCGCGGTAGGCCAACTCGACGCCGATCTCGCGGGCGCGGCGCAGCAATATACAGTGTTGCTGAAATGCTTGCGCAGCACGCTGACCTTCCTGTGCCTGCACTACCTCTACCAATTGACCTATCAGGATCTCGGCCTGGTCGGTGAGTAATTCGGCGGCGTGGGCGCGCAAGTATTCCTCAGAAGTGGACCAATCGGGGGTTTCGATCCAGGCGATGAGCAGATCGGCTATGGCTACCGCATCCATCCTTTGGACATCTCCCTCGCCCTCGGGGGAGAGGGGTGCGACAGCGGTTCGGGCGGCGGCTTCAAGTTGGGCGTAGGCGTTGGGGTCCTCCTCCTGCAGCCGTTCCACCTCCTGCTGCACCTGGGCTAGCGCGGCTTCCATCGCAGTCTGCGGGTCGCCGCCCTCCAGCACCGCGGGCAGCAGCGGGCGCGGGATGCCGGGCAGATCGGCGACCAGCCAGTTGTCCTGCCATGCGTCGTCCAGGCTCTTGCGCAGCCGGTCCAACAGCCCGGCGGCATGTTCGCGATCTTGCTCGGCGGTCGTGTTCTGGGCCGGGGAAAAGAGGAGCGGCGGATCGCGGTCGGGATCGTGGATCAGCAGCGGGGCGTCCACCCCGCCGGCGTGGTCGCAGTGAGGGCAGCGAGCGGCGTGAAGGGTACCCTCCCGGACGCGGTCGGTCAGGTCGGGTCGCGCGGCGGTGTCTACGATGAGCCAGATTTCCAGGTCAACGGGCTGCCCACACTGGGGGCAAGTCAGGCTGGCGGTTTGGGCATAAGAGTGTGGCATAGTTGGTTCTCCTTGACGCTCCTTTCCTGATGGATAAATCGGTCAGCGGTCAAAGTAGGCGCTGCCCCCGCGCCAGACGCGAAACGCTTCCGGAATGCGGGAGATGTGCCCTGGGTCAATCTCAGCCGGGAGCGCCCGTTCCTCAAACCATCCCGTCTCCAGGACCTCGAACTCGTGCGACGGTGATGCGATGGGGTCTTTACCCACTGGCTCGCATAGAAAGACAAAGTGATAAAGGTGATGCCGACTCTCCGTCCCACACCGGCGCGAATCGAAGACGCCGACCAACGCGACGGGACGGCAGTGAACACCCGTCTCCTCCAGCACCTCCCGCACGACGCCCTCGGCCGGGGTCTCCCCCACCTCCAGCGCCCCACCCGGCATGGCCCACTTCCCGTTGTCCGCCCGGCGAACCAGCAAGAGACGACCTGCTCGGTCGATCACTGCTCCGTCACCCACGGCGAGGGGCGTTGGCTGGGCGTAGACAGTGGCTCGCAGGGGTGCCAACTTTTCCACAGACTCGTCCACCGCCAGAGCCAGCATCTCGATGGCGACGTCTTGCACCTGACGATAGTGCTCTTCGTCGTAGGGGGTCCGGGCAAAGTGCAGGCCCATTGCCGAGACGTCCCGCAGCTTGTCCGCCCACAGAGCAATTCGTTGAGCAAGTTTCATCTTCGATCAAGGGATAGTAGACGATTCGTCTGCAACAGGAAACGTCACGTGAAAAATACTCCCCACACCGGGAGAACTTTCGAACCAGATGCGTCCACCGTGTAGCTCGATCAGGGAACGGGCGATGCACAATCCCAGACCTGCGCCGCTGCTGTCGGCCTGAGCGGCATTCGTCGCGCGGAAGAAACGGGTAAAAAGATCGTCTTGATCCTGGGGAGGAATGCCGATTCCGTCATCAGCTACTGAGACTTGCACAAAGCCTTCTTGCTCGGTCGCCGTCAAAAAAACGGTAATCTGCCCTTGGGAAGGGGTGTACTTGACGGCATTGTGCAACAGATTGCCCATGATCTGAGTCGCGCGCGTTTCATCACATAGGACGAGCGGAAGATCCGACGCCGTGTACACGTCGAAATGCTGCTCCTTGGCCTCCATTTGAGGAATCAACTCGTCAGTCACCGTTTTTACAATCGCGCGCAAATCGGTGGGACGCAGCACCAGGTCAATTCCGCCAGTTTCGATGCGCGTTATGTCCAGCAGATTTTGCGTGATGACCTTCAAACGCTGGGCACTGTTGTACACAATCTCGAGCCGATCACGCTGCGCGTCGCTCAAAGGGCCGAACCTTCGATTCAAGAGCATTTCCAGGTATCCGCTGATAGCCATCATCGGCGTACGTAACTCGTGTGCGGCGATGGAGATGAACTGGGACTTGATCCTGTTCAGACGCTGCAGCTCGGCGTTGGCAGCGGTGAGCTTGAGGTTTTGCTCTGCTAACTGGCTCTGCAAAAGGCGCAGGTCGTTCCGATGCTGGGCCAGCTGCTGGCCTATGTCCCCAACCTTGGTGACATCTTGCACTGTGTGGATGAGGCCAACGATTTGCCCCTCTTGATCTTTATGGGGAAACGTTACCATCGTCAAATAAATCGTCCGACCTGCCGAGTCCTCCCGGTTGATCCAGGTCAGGTCAAAACGCGGCAACGCGCCAGATAGGATATCGTCCAAAACCTCCTCGGCGCCAACAAGCTCGGGGAACACGTCAGGCAGCCAGCGTCCTACAATGGGCTGCGACTCAAAGCTTCTGATCTCTGCCAGCCCCATAGCCTCTGCGATCACCAGATCAGGCGCGGCGACGACGTAGGCAATCCCTTGATCTCTCAGAATAGATTGCGCGATAGTTGTGGTCATGTAATCTGCATCCCGTCAACATCCATCAGAGATCTCGGCGCACCAAAAATTGTCCTAGATGCCGAAAGGCTTCCTCGACGTTACTGCCTGACTTGGCGCTCGTCAGATAGTAAGGGATATCGAGAGCCTCCGCGGTCACCTCGACCTGCTCCCGCGTGATCTGCCGTTCGTCAGCCAGATCGCTTTTGTTGACTGCCAGGACGAGATGTGCGTCGGGGGTAGTATCACGCACTAACTGGATATAGGTATGCAGGCTCTCAAAGGTCTCTTCGCGCGTCAAATCACAGACCAACACAGCGCCAGACACGCCGCGCAGATAGCTCAACCGAATCTGGCTGAACTCCTCGTTGCCGGCCAGATCCCATAACATCATCGTCAATTCGGTGATGCCCAATCGGTGTGGCACCACCAAGGTCTTGCGGCTCACTCTGACACCAATCGTGCTGATGTACTTGTCATCAAAGAGGTCGTACACAAAGCGTCGTACCAGACTGGTCTTGCCAACGGCAAAATCACCCAAAAGGCAAACCTTTTTCTGTAAAGTCATCGTAGATTGATTATACGCGATTCCCCTCTATTGAGCAAATGGCAGGGTTTGACGATGGCACAATTTGACAAAATTAACAAAAGAGGCTAACCTATCCCCAGGGTATATTCTCATCACCGTCGCCAAACGGGATCGGTGGTCGCTTCTTGGAGGATGTCTGAACAGTCAAGAAGGAGACATGTCTGATTTTCTGCTCACAGGCCAACCGGCCTACTCCCAGCGTATCCTCGTCGTGGACGATGACCCGGCTATTCAACGCTTGATCAAGAGCAAACTGGAGAACGCCGGTTTCGAGGTCTTGACCGCTGACAACGGTCAAGATGCGCTGGACGTCGTCCGCCGGCGCGGCCTGCCTCACCTGGCCATCGTCGACATCAATATGCCCGTGATGGACGGCTTTTCCTTTTGCGAGGCCATCCAGACCTTTAGCGACCTGCCCGTGATCTTTTTGACCGCGGTGGATGAGGAGGAGACGATCATCCGTGGCATCGAGTACTTTGCCGAGGACTATGTCACCAAACCCTTCAGCCCTCGCGAACTGCTTGCCCGCATCCAACGCGTGTTGCGGCGCATCGGCGATTTTTCCTACACCCTTGCTCCTGCGATCTGCGTTGACGAGCGTCTAATCGTCAATTTCGCTGCCCAGCAGGCCATCGTCGAGGGCATCTCGATTGAACTGACCCCCACCGAGACCAAGATCCTCTACATCCTTATGCAAAACGCTGGCCGCGTCGTCAGCACAGATTTTTTCTTGCGCCGCCTGTGGCCGCTGGATCAAGCTTTTGAAGAGACACTGCGCGTCCACATCCACCGCTTGCGGCAAAAGATCGAGTTGGAGCCGGGCAAGCCGCGTTACGTCGTCACCGAGCGCGGCACGGGCTACCGATTTGCACCTTGATCCGGGTGCAACAAAAGACACGCGATTGGGAGATCACGGCTACAGAACGGGAATGACTGACACGGATTGTCTTTTGTAACAGTCCTGGTATATCCTATCATTGGAGGAAAGAATGGCCGATAAACAGCCTGTGCCGCCTCAGGACGATCCCGTCCAGGAGGTAGATCGCATCCGCGATATCATCTTTGGTTCCCAGATGCGGGACTATGACCAGCGTTTCCAGGTCATCATGCGCGATTTGGAGCGTCAGCAGCAAGAGCTCGACCATCTCTCGGAGCGGCTGAGTGAGCAGGATGGCGCCCAGACAAAGAAATTGCAGCAAGAGAGCGACCGCTTGTCGGAACGGCTGGCTATGCAGGACAGCGAGCAGGGCAAAAAGCTGGAACGGCTGCGCAAAGAGTCTCGCGCGGCCGATGACGACCTGCGCCGGGAGCTGCGCGAGACGGCCCAGCAATTGATGGACGACAAAGTCAACCGTCTGGCCTTGGGCGAGATGTTGATCGAGATCGGCACCCGCCTCAAGACAGGAACTGTGGCGAGCGACTTGCTCGAGAGACTGGAAGACATCGCGCAGGTTTGATGCGATGACGGATCGCGGTCCCGACCCACCTGCAATGGATAACGACAGCAGCCCGCTGCCGGGCGACGACGCAGCCCTGGAAGCACTGCGCGACATATTGATCCGCCACGACCGCGAGCGAGTCGCTCAACTGGCGGCACAGGTCGCCGAGTTGGAGCGGCGCATCAACGATCGCGAGGCCCTCGTCGCCACCATCACTCCTGCGCTGGGCGCTGCCATCCGCCGCAAGATCCGCGACGCCCGCGAAGAGATGATCGAGGCACTCTATCCCATCATCGGGCAGACGGTCGTCCGCGCCGTGTCTGAGGCATTGCGTGACCTGGTGCGGACCATTGATGCCCAGATGCGCACCTCCTTCAGCCCGCGCATGATGCTGCAGCGACTCCATGCACGGGCCAGGGGCGTCTCGGACGCCGAGTTGGCCCTGCGCGCGGCGCTGCCCTTTCACGTTGACGAACTCTTTCTCATCCACCGCGAGAGCGGCCTGCTGCTGCGCCACATCTCGCTCACCTCCGAAGCCTCGCCTGATTCGGACTTGATCAGCGGCATGCTGACGGCAATCCGTGACTTTACCCAGGATGCCTTTGGTCAGGGCCGCGAGGGCCAACTCGACGAGATCCAGTACGGCGAGCGCAGCATCATTATCGAGACGGCCCAGTACGCTTACCTGGCTGTGGTCATTGACGGCATCGAGCCGCCGGGGTTCCGCGCTCAGGTCCGCGAGCGGATCATTGAGATCAACTCGGCCTACGAGGGTGTGCTGTGCGACTATGCCGGCGACGCCTCTCCCCTGGCCCCCGCCGACGATGTACTCTGCTCGCTGGCTCAGGCAGCACGGGAGAGCGCCGCCGCCGATCAGTTGAGCGCCGGCCAGAGACGGCTGCTGTTTGGGGTTGCGGCGCTGCTGGTCCTGTGCCTCGCGTTGGGCGGTTTGGGCGGACGGTGGGCCTGGGTGGCGACGCACCCCACGCCGACAGCAACCGCCACGGTCACCATCACTGCCACCGCGACAGCTACTGTGACGCCCTCGCCCACGGCCACGCCCTCGCCCACAGCAACCCCCACCAC
>DSAR01000016.1 GCA_011046405.1 Chloroflexota bacterium
CCATCTATGAGAGCGCGCCATTCTGGCGTTTGGCGCAGGGACGCGAATGCGTCGTCCGCCGCCGCGCTGGCCCAATCGCGCCACCCATCATCGAGCGCCTGGCGCAGGTGTTCGAAAGCGACGTCATTTTCTCCCAGCAGCGCCCAGACGCTGGCGGCCCGGTAGCGAAGCCATCCCTCGGGCAGGTCGGGATAGATGCTGGAATCGAAAAAATCGGCAGCTTCCTGCTCCTGCATGGCGAACGCCCGCTCGCAATACATCGCCGTCTCCTCGTACTGCTCCCATTGGAAGCAAAAGTTGGCCTGGACCAGTAGATTATCGAAACGGTTGTACCAGGCGTGATACACGGGATGTTCGACCGTCTGCACGAACCCAACCTTCCGGGCCGTCGCGGCCGAGGCCAGGTTGCTGCTCCAGCAGTGCCAGCCGACGTGTTCCACACCCCGCGAAAGGCAGTGATCCGCGGCGGCAGCCACCGTCAGGGTCGCCAGCCCCCGTCGCCGGTAGTCCTCGTCGGTGTGAATGCCGATCTCGTACGCCTTGCCGCCATCGGCCACGTAATCGCCGATACACCAACTGGCAATCGTGTCGCCGTGGACCAGACAAAAGCCCACGCCACGCTCCTCGAAATTCTCGATCGACTGCCAGGAGTTCATCACCCACCGGCAGACGTTCTCCATATTCTCCATCCCCGTCCGGGCCAGGAAGGTCCCATCGACGCGCACCAGATCGAATCCTTTGGGGATTCGCGTTCGCCAGTCGGCGATCTTCAATCGCTCCAGGGCAAAGTGCTTTCGCTGGTGCTTCAGCGGGCGCGTTCCTTCCAGGATGACGTCCAGCTCAGACATCCAAATCTCGGGTTCGTAGTTCAACGTAAAATCGAGCAGGCGAGGGATTTCCCGCGCCTCCGGGTAAATCTCCTCCAAAATCCAGGCATTCAGCGCCCGGTTGAAAGCGCGGTCGCCTGCATCCCCGCCCAGGTAGAACCCGCCTTCGATTTGATCCCAGACGAAAGCCGTCCGGGGATCGTCGACGTCGTTCGCTAGTACCTGCCCGGGTGAGTTTCCCTCCAAAACAGAAAAGATCGCCAGGTGGTACCATAGCCCCTGGAAAAGCGAGTGGACCTTCCCGTACTGAGATGCTTCAAGTTCATAGATCAACGTACGCCTCCAATATCCTTTGGGCAGGCTGGCAGGCCATTCAAGAAAAAAGAGTCGGGTCAACTTTATCGGCGTAACTATGGACCTCAATGCCCAGTTTTCGCGCCACGTCCTGCGCCCGCTGATCTACCATCGGCGAGATCACCAGCGCGCGGTCAACCTTTCGCTCGTGCCGCTTCTCGTAAAAACGTACTTTCCGCTCGAAGATGTACATATCCGATTTACTCATCGAGGATTTGATCTCACACAGGATCAACAGCCCATCCTGGATGATCACGTCCAACTCCACCTGCTCGGGCCGACCAAAGACCTCGCCCTCGTCGTCAAATTCGGTCACGTTGATCACCTCGACGCCGAACGAGTCCTCCAGGATACCGGCCAGGGCATTGCGGAAAGAGGCCTCCGTCTGGAGTCCCCAACGTGCCCCCAACGCGCCAATGCCTTGATCATGCTTTTGTGCCTGCGCTTCGAGCGCCGCAAACATCCGGTCGAAACGAGCGGTAGTTTCCTCCCGCATTACCCGGAGCTCTTGCTGATTCTCATCCCACTTGCGGTTCTGCTCCTCCCACTTACGGGCGTTCTCCTCACGATCCCGCTGCAGTTCGTCCAGTATGCGGTCGAAACGACTCGCAGTCTCTTCCTTGTCGGCAAAATGTTGTCGCGAGAGCTGCAGAATAAACTGCCGCACTTCCGGATCTTGCTTCATGATAACGGGCAATTCTCGCATCAAAATCTGCTTGATATCTCGATTGTGCATTCGTTTTACCCCTCCGCTCATCTGATCCCAAAATCACATCCCAGATCCAACCCCCTCGCGTTTCACAAAGATCGCGTGTAACTGCCCCAACATACGTGTGCAGAGCGGATCACAAGGTGAGCAGTTACGAACGCGTGAGGAAATTGTAGCACAACCCGTTGGATAGGCAAGAAAACAAGACAAACAAGACAAAGGTCATTCTGATAAAACCCCTGTGCTGGCCGAAAAGCATGTCCGTGCTGGAGCCAGTCCCAACGGATCGAGACCACCTTCGCTGCCGCGTGGGAGCGGATCGTCTCGCCCTGCCCCTCGACCGCGTTTCCCCTCCCACTGCCCTCCCTCCTGTTTGTCGGCCGCCAGACCGACTTCCAGGCTCTGGCCCGCGCCCGCGGGCTGATTTCGACGCGCTGGACCGGGTCGCCGCGATGCTCAGCGGCGAGCGGGCCAAGCAGGCCGCGGCGGCGAAGATGACGGTGAATTACGCCGGGATGCGGTGAGTGGGGTACCGACGCGTCATTTTCGTTTGCATCCGCTCGATTGCCATGCTACAATAGAAAAAGCCCCGGCGCTTGTGTCGAAGCCCGAGGCTGTGACCAAGGCGGTAGGGCCGCCAGGTGCTCCTATCATACTACAAGGCCCGCCCGCCGTCAAGCAGCGCACGGCGGATGTTCTTTTTGCAATCGTATAGCCCCGTTTGGAGAACCCTATGATTCACCTCTCAACGCGACTCGCCTGGCACGACACCGGCGCCCCCTGGCCGATCTCTCCGATTGGCTCCCCCGTGCCTGACTTTACCATCGGTTTCGCCGGAGACACCTACTACTGGGAGCACCTGCGTATGTTGAGCGTGCCCGCCTATCGCGAGGGATGGGAGCGCAAGCGCCGCTGGTACGAGGAGCGGATGGGTATTCCAGTAGTGGGCGATGGCGCGCGCACCGAGTTCGATGTGGAGCCTGGCATCTCGCCGCTGGTGATCACGTCTCGCGATGGGGATGATGGCAGCATCGACCAGCAGCGGATTGAGGCGCTCGCGCGAAAGAACATTCTGTTGGATAACCCACCCCGGCGATAGAGAAAAAGGAGACGTACCGATGACAGACACGCGCGATGATGTGACTGCCACCGAGCTGATTTGGCCCGGCAAGCAGACCAAGGTCAACCGGGTGATCCGGCCCTTCCAGACCGTGGAGACGGTCAACAAGCCGCGCGTGGACCAGCCCCACTTCGACTTCGGCGAGTGGCCCGCACGATCCCCCCGATTAGGAGAGCAAGCCCGCTTGGGAGATAAAAATACGTGATGGCCTCGCTGCGTTTGAAGTGAGATTGCAGATGTAGCAGCAATAAGGTATACTGGCGTTGTAAGCAGAGGATATCTACTCACTGACTGACGGGAAACCTTTCCATGACGAAGTATGATGACAGCTACAACCACTCTGATCCGGCGGGAGCTGGGTAAATTGTCACCTCGCCTGCAAGCTGAAGCCGATAGCCGCCTTCGAAAGCTGTTTGGCTTGGTATAGTTTATCCCGCAGGTTGGGTTGTGGCGGCTGTTACCGCAACTCAAAGCCGAGAGTGAATAAGTTGGGTTGCGTTCCTTAACTCAACCTATACGCTGTCGACAAAATCTTTGATTCGAGGAGCGCTCGATGAAACGTGATAACATTCTCTACACCCTGGCCAGATTCCGGGAGCTTAAACAAGATGAGTTTGGCATCGTGCGTATCGGCGTGTTTGGTTCCGCTGCCAGAGATGAGATCACCGAGGCCAGCGATGTGGACATCGTAGTTGAACTGGAGAGGCCCGACCTGTTGACGCTCGTCGGAATCAAGCAGGAGTTGGAGGAATTGTTACGCCGGCCGGTCGATATCGTGCGTTATCGGGAGAGAATGAACGATTATCTCAAGCGTCAGATTGAGCGGGAAGCGGTTTATGTATGACACCGATTTAGCCAAGGAGATTCTTCGCCAGATCCTTTGGTCTACTCAGACCATCGCCAAACGCTTTGCTCCGATCGCGTCCCCTGCGGATTTCGTGGCCTCTGAGGCCGGGCTGGAAAAGCTTGACGGTATTTGTATGCAGTTGATCGCCATCGGTGAAAGCGTCAAGCATCTCGATAAGGTTACAGAAGGTGACCTGCTGTCGCACTATCCACAAATTGAATGGAAACGGGTTATGGGCATGCGCGACGTACTCAGCCACCATTACTTCGATATTGATGCAGAAGTCGTATATGCAACCTGCGATAAGCACGTTGAGGAACTTGCCAAGACAGTCCAACGCATACTTGCGGATTTGGAGGAAAACTGAGACAGCCGTGCCACGGACACGCGCCCGGTTTCTTGGACGCCCTCCAGACGCCGGTGTACAATAGCCGCAGCGCCCAGCTTAGGTGACCGGCGCTTACGAGCCGGTTGGGGCGATGGAGTGTGCGGCATCGTGGCCTCAGGGCGGCGGTCGCGGGGGTGGTGTCGCAAGTACCGGTCGCCTTCGCTAGACTGGGCGACGGTGTCAATAGTGAGTAGGAGGCAATCATGCGGAGAAAGGCTCGTACTCGTCAAGAAATGGTCCAATATATGGATCAAGTAATGAATTCTACCTATTCCCCACTTACCGAACGGCAAGAGCTTGAACCTGACACGTCACTGGTGAAGACTTACCTAATTGAATCACACCTAGCAGAAGACACACCCCCTTAGGAAACTGTCTACGCGACAAAGAGACTTTGTAGAAGCATGACGCACTGGCAAAAGGATACCCGTACAGCTCTCACTGGGAATATAGTTCTGCCTCAGGAATTCTCTATCCCTAGGAGTCTGTCGGAGAGGGTTTGTTTTTACAAGAAACGTCCCATTCAGGCGCAGTTTTTGGCCTCCATTGAGGCTTCACGCCCCATTTTTGCCTCGAAAACGTCGAAATTCAGGGGCAGCATTTTTCACTCCGACAGACTGCTAGAGCAGCCACAAGCATCGTAGCAACCAGAGCAAAGCAGAGAAGGAGCCTCACAATGACAGAAAACCCCAACGACATCACATCCACCATTGGTCATCACCTCCCGCGACTGGGACAATGGTAGCATCGACCAACAGTGCATTTAGATACTCGTGCGGGAATACATCTTAAAGGAGACCCCCATGCCCAAAACCGACATAGCCATCCTGAAACGAGTCCCCGGCATCGGCACGGCCACCATCGGTGCCTTTCGCGAGGCCGGCTACCGGGCCATGGAAGACCTGGAGGGCATCACCCCAGAGGCCCTGACCGAGGTGCCCGGCGTGGGCGCGGCGACGGCCGAGGCGATCCTCGAATTCCTGGCCTCCCCCGCCGCCGACGAGCTGGTGCAGGCCTACCAGCACAGCGACACGCGGAAGAACATCCCGCCCGCCGGCCTGGCCGCCCACGGCCAAGTCTCCCGCGAATCTCCCCAGCGCTACCACTACGACCCCCACCTGCCGCCGGTCCTGCGCTTTGACGACACCGGCGCGGAGGACCGCCTGCCAGCGCTGCTGGCCAAGGCGAAACAGGAACCGCTGACCGACGCCGAGGCCCGTCTCCTGGCCGAGGCGCTGCGCGACCACCAACCCTGGCTCGAATGGGCCGGCAAGCGGGAACAGCGCTGGTTCGACGTGGACCCGGTGGCATTGCACATCCACGAGCGCGTCTCCGCCCAGGCCGTCATCAAGCTGGCCGAGCGCAAGCCCCTCCAACGCTCCCTCTTTGCCGACCCCGAGCTCTCCTACCGCCAGGCGATCCAGTTCTACCGGCACGACGTCGACTGGGCCAACCGCCTGATCCTAGGGGACAGCCTGACCGTGATGCACTCCCTCGCCCGGCGTGAGGACCTGGCGGGCAAGGTGCAGATGATCTACATCGACCCGCCCTACGGCATCAAGTTCGCCAGCAACTTCCA
>DSAR01000225.1 GCA_011046405.1 Chloroflexota bacterium
ATAAACTAACCTGCGAAGGCAGGTTTTGCAGTGCGTGATTTTTACGCGCTGTAGCCACGCGGTTTTAACCGCTGTGCGCTGTAATGTGCCATTGTCAAAGTATACTGAGCAGGACAATCAATGCCGGTTGGAGGAGATGTATATTCTGGAACAGGGCTGATCGGCTTAAGTCCTGTTCCAATCCAGTAAATCCGTGAAATCTATGAAATATCCCACCCGCCCCAAACTCGCTTCCCTACTTCGCCCAGAACGGCGCGCTGGTGTATTTGAAACCGCCGTCGGGCAGCAGTGCGACGACAGTGCCCTCCCGCAATTCTCGTGCTATCCGCAGCGCGGCGACCACGGCCGCCCCGGCCGAGATGCCCACGAAGAGTCCCTCTTGACGGGCCAGCCGAATGGCCATCGCCTGGGCCTCCTCGGTGCTCACCTCGACGATGCGGTCGACCAGGGTCGCGTCGTAGATCGCGGGCACGTCGTCCGTCGCCAGGTGCTTGAGCCCAGAGATACCGTGTTTGGCGCTGTCCGGCTGCACCCCAACCAGCCGCACCGCCGGTCTCTGCCGGCGCGCTGGCCTCTGGCAGCGCAGGTAACGGCCCACGCCCATCATCGTCCCGCCGGTGCCCAGACCGGCCACGAAGTGGGTGATCTGGCCCATCGTCTGGCGCCAGATCTCGGGGCCGGTGGTGGTGTAGTGGGCCAGGGGATTGGCCGGGTTGCTGTACTGGTCGGCGTGGAAATAACGGCCCGGCTCGGCCGTGGTCAATTGGTGCACCAATTGCCGGGCACCGTCGGTGCCAGCGTCGGCGTCGGTGAGCCGTAACTCGGCCCCGTAGGCCTTCATGATCTGCACCCGTTCCGGGCTGGCATCGGCCGCCATGGCCAACTCGACCGGGAACTCCAGCGCCGCGCCGAGCATGGCGAAGGCGATGCCGGTGTTGCCAGAGGTGGCGTCGATCAGCGTCTTGCCGGGGACCAGGGCGCCGGTGCGGAGAGCCTCTCGAACGATGGAAAGCGCCGCTCGATCCTTGACCGAGCCGCCGGGATTGAGCCCCTCCAGCTTGACGTGGACCGACACGCCGGACGGCACGTCCGCCGCAGCGTGGGTCAATTGGACCAGCGGGGTCTGGCCGATCAGGGACAGTATGGACGGCGTTGATGAATGGCGAGAGGTGAGGGGCGCTAGTTCCAGGGAGATCAGGGCCCGGGTCTGGTCTCCTGTGTGTTTTATATAATCACGCGTATACGTGTGCATCTTTTTCTCCTACTTCTTCTTCCCAGACGTATATCGTCAAAAGGTTTCCAGGCCAGGAACAGAAAAGCCAACCTTCGCCGGTGACGAAGGCCCTCGACTTGACTTGCGAGGGCGCTGCACCTAGCTCGGTTGGCCTGGAAAGAGAAAAAAGGACACGCGCGTCCAGAGCCTAGGCGGTCAACGCCCTCGCTCCAGACAGATGCAATAATATGGATCGTGATACACGCTTTCCAAACGTTTCATAATTGCCGCGATTATACTACAATGGTCAGACCTGTCAAGTGAACACGAGGTAATGAGGTAATGGAGATAATGGAGGTAATGAAAACGATGATTACTCAAACAGCTACCCTTTCTACTGGCGTGACGTTAGAATACTCACTGAGTGGACCGGCCGAAGCGCCGGTGTTGGCTTTTGTCCATGGCTTGGGATCGAATCTGCGACAGTTTGCGCTCCAGGCCGAATACTTTAGCGGCGCTTACCGCGTTCTATTGATCTCCTTGCGCGGTCACGGCGGATCGAGCGCCCCCCTATCATCCACGCCCGACGCATACACACCCCACACTCTGGCCCAGGACGTGCAAGCGCTACTGGCGCACCTCAATGTTGAGGCGCTCCATTTCGTCGGCAACTCTCTCGGTGGACTGGTAGGCTATGAGCTTCTAGAACTGGATCATGCGGCGCTCCTCTCTCTGACCACCTTTGGCACAACGGCGGAACTGCATAGTTCCCGGTTGACCTACTGGGTAGTTCTCGGATCAATCCACTTGCTGGGTGTCAAGGGTATGGCGACGCTGGTGGGAAAGAGTGCGACGAAGAATCGCGCCGTCGGCGCGCAGTTGGAACGTATGTACTGCAGCGCCACAAAGGACGCGCTAATACAGATCTCGCGGCACATTGCCGACTACGACTACACAGAGGCTGCGCCGCACTGACCTGCCGCTGCTGCTGATCCAAGGCGCGCTCGATAAGGAAATTAACGCAACGCCAGACTCAACGCTGGCAGTCGTGCGCGAAACACCGCACGCCAGCGTCGTTTCCCTGGCAGAGGCCGGCCATTTCGCCAATATGGAACAAGCAGCGGCTTTTAACCAAATCCTGGAGACATTCCTGGCGGGAGCTAATTACGACCGGTAACTGTCACCTTGCGTGGCCTAGACCTAAATGACGAATGTATCGTCGAACGCTGGCGTCACGACTTCCCCCGCGCACAGTTGACGCAACCCCTCAGCCAGGGTCGATGCCGGTTCCGGGTCGCCATGGACAACGAAGGTTCAGATCGATTTGCTCCATTTCCATTGAATCGAGAACACGGATAAACAGGGTTAGCGGATCGAGCGCAACCAAATCCGACTATCCCCAAAATCCGCGTTCTGCCCCCGCTGACAGAAGAACACGGATCTACAGGATTAGCGGATCAAACGATCCGCCCAATCCCGGAGATCCGTGTTCTCTTTCACGACTGGCGTAGCACCAACGGCAGGTACACCCGGTTGGTTGGGCCGAACAGCGCGAAATGGCCCACGCGACAGATCGGCGCCGCCAACGACCCGTCTACCAGGTCGCGCTCATACGCTTCACAGGCCCCGTCCGCCCACGTCCCATCCGCCCACCGGTGCAACGCCAACTGGCCCTCATCCGAGATCACCCGCACGTCATGCGCGCTGTAGTGGATGGCGACGGTCACCGGTTCGTCGAACGTCAAATCGGGTTGCCGCACACCCTCCTGGTAAGCGGCCAGGTCGAAAGCGTGCCCGGCAAAGGCCAATTCGGCGCTGGCAGCAGGCAGCGTCGGGGTGAGCAGGATGCGCGTCGTCGCGGTGACGGCGCCCCGGGGAAAAGTGAGAGTTGTCGTCAGGCCCTGCGTATCCACGTAAGCGAGGGTGTTTGGCAGGTTGGCCGTGCCGGAGAGTGAAAGGGTGATGGAAACTGGCGGGTGCAACATCGTGAAGTCCTGCCCGGCGGCGTCGGGCGGTAAGGACACGGTACGCGTGGGCGGCGTGAAGATCCAGCCAGGCATGACGGGATCCAGCGTGTAGGCGTCGGAGATGAGGCCGGTGACCGCGTAGGCGCCGGCAAGATCGGTGGTGATGGAGACACTCTCCCCGACCCAGACCGTCACGGCAGGGATGGCGTGCCCGCCAGCGCCCTGCACCCGCCCGGAGACCGCGTAAGTCGGCGCTTCGGCGCCCGGATCCAACTTCACCACGAAGGCGTCGAACCCGCCGTTGTAGGTCGGGGCGAAAGATCCCGGCGTGGTGGGAAAATCCTCGGAGGTGGTGTAACCGACGACGCAGGCTGCACCACTGCCATCCACTGCGATCCCCATACCATCGTCAAGATTGCCGCCGCCAAGAAAGGTGGCATACGTTAGCTCGCTGCGCCGGGAGAGACTTTAGCCACAAAAGCATCGCTATTGTAATTGTAGGTGGTATCGAAAGCGTCCGGCGTGGTGGGAAAATCTGTAGAAGAGGTATAACCGACGACGTAAGCCGCTCCCTCATCGTTCACGGCAATGCCTCGACCAACGTCGTACGAATCCCCTCCGCCCAGGAAAGCCCCATAGAGTAATGTGCTGCCGTCAGGGGCGACCTTGACCACGAAAGCGTCTTCGGGATCCTCATAGCCGCCGTTGTAGGTTGGATCGAAAGATCCCGGCGTGGTGGGGAAATCGGAAGAGGCGGTGGTTCCGGCGACGTAGGCTGCCCCGCTCCCATCGACCGCGATGCCCGAACCAGAATCGTCCCTATACCCACCCAGGAAAGTGCTGTAGGCCAACGCGCCGCCATTGGGAGTCACCTTGACCACGAAGGCGTCGCCGCTGTAGTAGCCGCCGCCATAAGTGGTGTCGAAGGCCCCCGGCGTAGTGGGGAAATTGTCAGACAGGGTTGACCCCGTGACGTAGGCCGCGCCGCTCCCATCGACCGCGATGCCCGAACCAGAGTCGTCTCTATGCCCACCCAGGAAAGTGCTGTAGGCCAACGCACTGCCGTTGGAAGCCACCTTGACCACGAAGGCGTCCCCGCCGTAAATGCTGCCGCCGTTATACGTACCATCGAAGGCACCCGCCGTGGTGGGGAAGTTGGAAGAAAGGGTTTCCCCCGTGACGTAAGCCGCACCATTCCCATCCACGGCTATCCCATTGCCTCTCTCATGACCACTGCCGCCCAGGAAAGTGGCGTAGACCAATGCATCGCCGCCCGGCGAGACCTTGACCACGAAGGCGTCGCCACTACTGTTCCAGGTCGAGTCGAAGGCGCCCGGCGTAACGGGGAAGTCGGGAGAATCCGTGCCCCCCGTCACGTAGGCCGCGCCATACCCATCGACCGCGATGCCATAGCCGTAATCCCCCTCACTCCCACCCAGGAAGGCCGCGTAGGCCAGTGTGCCATCGGGGTTTATCTTGACCACGAAGACGTCGCCGCCGTAAACACTGCCACCATTATACGTGACGTCGAAGGCACCCGGCGTGGTGGGGAAGTCGCTCGATCCGGTCCTCCCCACGACGTAGGCCGCGCCGTGTCCGTCGACCGCCACATCCCCACCATAGTCGTCCGCATCCCCACCCAGGTAAGCGCCGTAGAGCAATTGGAAAGGATTGTCCTGGCCCGGGGCGGAAGGGGCTGAAAGGGCGAAAGGCGCCGTGACGTCGAAGATTTGACTGTCCAGTTCCTGCACGCTGGCGCGCCCGATCGTTCCTTTGGGTAGATCCTGTACCCGCAACAGTGGTAAAGCATAGTCGCCCACCGCCGTATGGAGGCGCAATCCCTCACCCTCGACCAAGTCCACGCTTTCGGCACCCGCCACCCGCAGCCGTACCTGGCTCAAATCGGCGCCGGGACGGACGCGCAAGCGCAGCGCCCATCGCCCGCCCTCGCCGGTTACCTCCAGGTCGATGCCAGGATATAGGTCCACGTAGCGCACGCCGCCCCACACCGGCGCGTCCGACCGCCACCGGTCGGGATCGTCGCCGACGAAATAGGAGACGGTGGTCTCCAGCCGATTGAAGGGTTCCAAACGCGGATCAGGGTTAGCGCCGGGGAAACTGAGACGCAAATCGACGCCCTGCCGCTCTGCACCTTCGTCCCCCGCCTCAAAAAGCGTGATCCAGAGCGCGTCTTCAGCCAGCCAGAGCGTACCGGCACCGCCCCGCGCCTGGAAGCGCACCGCCCTATCAAGCTGCCCCACGTTCTCGACGAACATCACAGGCGCACGGCCCAAGGCTCCTGCCGTCTCCGCCGTGACAGCATCTCCGGGCCAGGGCGCCAGCGCCTCGACCGAAGGCAGACGTCCCATTCCCAACAGGAGGAATGCCAACAACAAAACGGGACTCATCTTTCGCACATGCCAACTGTATCTCATCTGTAGTTCTCCTTTGTCTGATCACGAAATGTGCCGTCAACGTAACCGTTCACCAGGGGCAGAGAAACCAGGTTTTTAGGCACTTGTTGAGCGAAATATGCCTCATCACACACGTTTTTCAATGAGTAGCGCATTGCTTTGGTGAAAAAACCTGGTTTCTGGAT
>DSAR01000109.1 GCA_011046405.1 Chloroflexota bacterium
GATTTCGCATGGTCGCGGTGAAAGATTAGCCACGAATTGCACGAATTAACACGAAAATCCCAAAGATTAGTGACAATTCGTGTCATTCGTGGCAAAAAATTGACCGCTTGCTAAGCTAACCAGGCGAACTACCAGAGAGCCTCATTGCACAGAATACTTGGAGCATATACCAAAATCACGTTTTTGCCAACTGCCCCGAAGGGGCCTCATTTTCCGGGCGAAGTCCCGGACAATGCGTAGGGCCTAACCAATAGAATCCTTGCACAGCGAGCAAGAATTTGGTGGCCAATGGCTCCTTTTTGGTCCTGGCTCGTCCAGGTTAGGAATTATCCAGCGAAAATGGCTTGGCGCTAACACAGTGAGGTGATATAAAACGTATATGGAAATATTTAGACAATTGATGGCTTATCTAGAAATGTTAGCCAATCAAATTCCCCTGGAAGTATTTACCTTTTTTGGAACCATTCTCGAGGAGATTCTCGCGCCCATCCCTTCCCCCTTCGTGATGACGATCACGGGAAGTATCGCACAGGCCCAGGGCCATCTATTTGGATACCTGGTCATAATCGCCATTATCGGCGCACTGGGGCGCATTGTGGGCACCAGCTTTCTCTACTTTGTGGCCGATTTTGCCGAAGAAATTGTCATCGGTAAATTCGGTGATTTTTTGGAAGTCTCGCACAGCGACATCGAAAGATTTGGGGCCAGGTTCAATGGCACAGCCCGTGATTACCTGACCATGATCTTCCTCAGAAGCATTCCGGTGATGCCAAGCTCCCCGATCTCTGTGGCCTGCGGCGTCTTGAAACTCAACTACAAGGTCTTTGCCATAGGAACAGGTATCGGAAGCATCTTCCGGAACTTCTTCTTCCTGTATATCGGATATACAGGGCTTGCAGCAACCGAATCCTTTATGGAAGGGCTGGACAGTGTCGAAAACATCGTTCAGATCATCTTTGTCCTGGTGCTCGTGGGGGGATTCTATTACTTTTACAGGAAACGTCAGAAAGGGGAACTCTTCAAAAAGGTTGAGAGAGTCAAGAGCGTCAAAGAAATCTAATTCGCGTGCTATCTCCTCAAAAAATGGATCACTCGGTCAGATCTTTGAGGTGGGTGTCGAAAAACTGAACGGAGCGCGCCATCGCTGTCCTGAAATAATTGGATAGGTTGTGATTGTCTCTTTCATAGCCGTACTCGACCGTTTTCCCCAGTGCTTGCAGTTGCCTGTACGGCGTTTCTGACATTCGTAGGGCGCCGAGGTGTCCGCTGTGCTGTGGTGAAGCTGAATTGGACCGAAGACACCGCCCAGATAGGACGTGGCTGAAATAGCTGCCCAGAATGCCGGATTTTCCCCTGGCGTACCATAATCTGACGCCAAACTCAGCGCCCCTCTGCTTGAGCATTAAACGTCGTTAGGCGCATAACCGCCCCCAGCCGCAGGGCCGGGGGCGGTTTTTTTATGCACCGGCGGCTTGGAAGTGTCCATTTAATTGTCGCGTTTTCTCCACCCGGATTCTCCTTGCCTTTAGGCTGAATTGCCAGTACACTTCGGCCTGTTGGCGTCTGGATGGAAGCGGAAGGGGGATGCTTTATGGCTTCGACGGTGTTTGTCTCGGGCGATCTCGACCCGGTGGGCGCGCTGCAGGCATGGCGCCGGCGGGCGTTGCAGGTCACGATTGTGGCGGCTTTGGTCCTGGGGCTGGCGCCGCTCGGTCGAGTGACGCGCGACGCGACGCGTATGCCCGCTCGTTGGCCAGCGCTCTGCTTTTTTGGGATCATATACGTCGCCTTGCTCAGCTTGTTGCTCGTCCGGCGGCTCGATCACTGGCAACGGGTATGGGGAGTGTTGCTGACAGGATACGCGATGGCCGGATGGTGTTTTGCGCACGGGGGATTGGCGGGCAGCGGTCGGCTGTACCTGCTGGCGATCCCGCCGACGGCCATCGCGCTGGCGGGTCTGCGGGCGGGCACGGCGGCGACGTGTTTCAGTGCGCTCGTTTACGGGGGCTTCGCTTACGCCGCCGGCCGGGGATGGCTCCGGAACTGGCTGGTGCACCCGGAGGGCGCGATGTCGCTCTCGGTCTGGCTGGACGAAGGCGCGACCTTCGGGGTGTTGCTGATCGTCGTCTCGGTGCTGGTGGGGTTGCTGGTGGAGGAACAGACCCGGCTCTTGACCGTCGCCCGGGATACCGAGGCCGGTTTGACCGTGGCCCGGCGGCGCCTGCGGATGGCCCGGGACGAGGAACGGCGGGCGTTGGCCTACGAGTTGCACGATGGCCCGATCCAGGACCTGATCGGGTTGAGTTACGAGCTTTTCTGGTGCCGGGACGAAGTGCGCCCCCACGATCCGGCGCTGGCCGAACGGGTGGAGGCGGTGCGGGGGGGCGTGCTCGACGTGATCCGCTTCACCCGCGAGACTTGCAACGGGATGCTGCTCCAGTTGCCCGACGTGGTGCTCCTGCGGTCGCAGATGGTCCGATACGCGCGGGCGGTGAGCCAGGAGAGCGGCCTGACCGTCCATTTGAGCGTTCCCTGGCAGAAGACGAAGATTCCCAGCGCGCTGGGGATCGCGCTGTTGCGCGTGTACCAGGAGGCGGTGACGAACGCGGTCAAGCACGCCGGCGTGGACGAGGTGTGGGCGGCGTTCGAGATGGCCGACGGGCGGTACGTGCTCCAGGTGCGGGACGAGGGACGGGGCTTCGTCGTGCCCGATCAGTTGGCCCACCTGGGCGCCCAGGGCCACATAGGCTTAATGGCGATGGAGGAACGGATCCAGGCGGTGGGCGGGCATTTCGAGGTGCGCTCGACGCCGGGCGAGGGGACGACGGTGCGTGTGTGGGGAGGGGGTGAGGATGACGAATGATGAAATTCGGGTGTTGTTGGCCGACGACCATCCGCCGGTGCGGGCGGGCATCCGGGGGATGTTGGCCAGGGCGGCGGGGATCGAGGTAGTGGGTGAGGCGGTCGATGGCGAGGAGGCGCTGCGGCTGATCGAGGAACTACAGCCGGACGTGGCGCTGTTGGACTGCCGGTTGCCCCAGCTGGCGGGCGCCCGCGTGGCGGAGACGATACGCGAGCGGGGGTGGCCCACGCGGGTGCTGGCTTTGAGCGCTTTTAGTGACGAGCACACCGTCCGTGGTATGTTGGAGGCCGGGGCCGCCGGCTACTTGCTGAAGGAAGAAGCGCTGGAGACGGTGGTGGAGGCCGTGGGGGCGGTGATGCGCGGGGAAACCCGCTACAGTCCGGGAGTGCTGGACAAGGTGTCCGCCTGGGCGCGGGGAGAGAGCATGGGCGGCCTGACGGAGCGGGAGGTGCTGCAGTTGCTGGTCGAAGGGAGGACTAACAAAGACATCGCGAGTGCGCTTGTGATCAGCGAACACACCGTCGCCCGGCACGTCAGCAATATCCTGGAAAAGCTGGGCTGTTCCAACCGCATTGAGGTCGCCGTCCACGCCGTCCGGGCCGGTTTGGTGTCGGAATAGCAAGGGTTTGCCAGGCGATATAGTCAACCTTTGCTATATCAAAATAGCAAAGGTTTGCTATTTACAGGCTCCTTTTGATGTGCTATGATGGTGGCGTTGCCGGATGGTCCGGCGATAGTAGCATCAGTCACAAGGAGGTTTAAAAATCAGTAACAGCAATATTGGCATAATTGATCAAGGGTCGGCACCACCTTGCCACAGAAATTCGAGGTGATGCAAATAGCCGTCGGGGTCACGCCGAAAGCTACGAATGCGCCTTTGACAAGCTTGCGCGGCGCGGAAGCGCTCTCGCTCTTCCCTGGACTCCTTGGTGGAAACCTGTCGGAAGCGGCCCAAGGTTTCTTCAGGCGTGTCCTCGGGGTCGTAGAATACTGCATAGAGGCCATGCCGAGTGATGTAATCGGCGACCGCCTTGTGCCCAGTGGTCCGCCGCCGTTGACGTTTCAGGACTCCGATGTACTGCTCCAAGCCGTTGTCTGTACGCGGAATGGCCGGTTCTTCGTAACAATGAAACAGGCCAGGTGCCCAGGCCTGTGTACGCTTAACAATGTGATCAATGATGCTCGTCTCGTCTGGGAAGTAGGGCTTCAGTTCTATCAAGTAATCGAGGTAGTGCTCCACTTCTTGAGCTACCTCAATGCCCGCTCGAGTCCACCAACCTTGCTCTGTGCGGGATACGTCCAGAATTTCAGCCAAGCCCAGTACCCAATCTTGCTGACGGCGGAGACGCAGATACTTGATATCCCATTTGTGTCGCCGCTGTGTCAGCGCTTGAATCTCTTCGAGCACAGGATGAGGATGATCTTTCAAGCACCGGTTCACAGAGTCGTCGATCTGGGTCAACGTTTCGTAGATTTCCAGGCCAGGCAGCTTGAAGGGGGCCTGCCCTTTCGTTTGCAGAACGGATCGGATGGCTGCTGCATACCCTTCCAGGACCTCGTATTCTCGCACCTCCTGCTCGTTCGGGGTGATAGCCGTCTCGTCTTGACACGCTTTCCGTTCGACATGGAGAGATTGTTGTTCTATCTGGCGCTCAATCTGGCCGATGCCACGCCCCCTTTTTTCAGCTCCTTGGCTAGGGAACTGTCTTCTTGGCGTATTGGTCTCTGTACTGCTTTGAGAAAATGCAAGGCAACCGGAGGTTGCACACACAAATGATGCAGCATATCTGGCCAGACCTCGGCTACACCTCGCAGAATGGCGTATTGGTCGTCACTGACCACCCCCAGCAAGGGAATTCCCAGGTCTTTCAACAAGTCATCTGCCACTTCCATCTCTGCTTTCAAGCTATCTGTGTCGTTGTGCAGCAGACTCACTGCATGCAAGCGGACTCCGCTCAATGCGTCCCGGAAGATATACAGCGTCGGTTTCCCTTTCTCTGGCTGTACTCCGTCAATTGTCAGCACTATCCCACCGTTTGCCACAATTCGCTCACGACAGGCTTCCAACTTCGCCCCTTGCGCACATTTGAGCAACACCTCGTACTCGTCCATGTAATCCGTCACCCGCCGTTCGCTGATGAAAACCCCATGGCCCTCAAGTGCTTGGTGAATTTCTCCCAAAGAACGGTGCTCACCGAACCGTTGCTGACCTACGAAGACGATCACGTCCAGCCCGTAGGTGTAATTCTTGAGGGCCAATCCATCGGCCATAACCGAACGATAGACCTCATTTGGCTTGGGGCAAGTTGTCTCTCGATTGACACACCGATAGCCCCAGTTTGTCACTCGGGCAACTTCTTCCAACGAGACGATAACTTTGCTCCACGCTGGGTGACTGCGTTCCAATTCTCCCTCACAATGAGGACATTGCTCGATTTCGGGATAGTGATGATAGCTGGGGATTTCTCCATAATCTTTGGCTACTTTCATCTGCATACACCTCCATGTGTGATTCCGTTACCGCAGGTATCATACACGAAACTCGCTTTTTACGTATCTTCTCAATAAACCGGGGCAGTGTCGATTCTTGCTAGTTTGTGACAATCTCTTTACGGTAAATAGACGAATTTATGATACAGTAATACTGTTGATCAGTTGAATTCACAACCTGGTACTGCAGAGTAATATGTTGCTAGAAAGCTTTGACCCCACTCAAATCCAAGATCTGGATGGCGCACGGCAGGCCATTGTGATGCTGCTCAACCTGGTCGAGACTTTGAAAACGGAAAACCAGGAGTTGCGAGAGCAGGTTCAGCGTCTGCGGGACGAGATCAATCGTCTCAAAGGTGAACAAGGAAAACCAGTCATCAAGCCCAACAAGCA
>DSAR01000523.1 GCA_011046405.1 Chloroflexota bacterium
GATTCACACAGATCTAGTAAAAACAAGATGAATCTGTGTTTATCTGTGTTAATCCGTGTTCGATTTCGTTAAAAGTGTCAGTCCACCAGGATGTCGGGTCATAAATCTCACGGGTGAGTTTGAAAATCGAGTTTGAGAATCTCCGTCACTTGCCAATCCGCCCGCTTTCTGGTACGATTTACACACGTCTAGCAAGCTGTCGTCGATTCGCTGATTCGCTTTGTCGCCGATGATCTCATCGCTGATTCGTCGACTCGCTGATTCACGAAAAGGAGTATATTAAGCGTGACACCTATTCGAATTGTCAGACACGTCGTTTTACAGCGTCGCCAACGGCGTCGTATCGAAGGTAGCAGCGGCTTACACCAATTTCTGCGCATCGTGGGCGTCGTGATGCTCGTCGTGATGCTCGTCATCGTGGGCATGTTCGCTGGCAGCGTCAGCGCCGTGGCCAGCGCATACAACTATTTCACCCGCGATCTCCCCGAACCGCAGGAAATCGAGGCGGCCGAGGAAAACTTCGAGACGAGCAAAATCTACGACCGCACCGGCCAGACGCTCCTCTACGAGGTCATCGATCCCATTGGTGGTGATCGCACCTGGGCCTCGCTGGATCAAATGCCTGAAAGCCTCATCTGTGCCACCGTAGCCAGCGAGGATAAGGCATTTTGGACCAACCCCGGTTTCGATCCCCGGGGCATCGGGCGCGCGATGTGGGCCAACGTGCAGGGGCAGCAGATCCAGGGTGGTTCCTCGATTACCCAACAGTTGATCAAGAACATCGTCATCGAGCCGGAGCAGCGCTACGTCAGCGCCGAAGGCCCCGAGTGGGAGGATTACGAGCGCAAGATCACAGAGATTCTCCTCTCCTATCGAATCACACAGAAGTATTCCAAGGAACAGATCCTGGAATGGTACCTGAACACGAATCACTATGGCAGCCTGGCCTATGGCATTGAGGCCGCGACCCGGGTCTATTTTGCCAAGAGCGTCAGCGAGTTGACCCTCTCGGAGGCGGCCACACTGGCGCCGATCCCCCAGTTCCCGCGTATGAACCCGTTCGACAATCCAGAGGAAGCTCGCAAGCGTCAGGGACTGGTGCTCGACGCCATGGTGCGGGCAGGCTGCATCACCTCCGAGGAGGCCGTCGCCGCCAAGTACGAACCATGGAAACTGGCCAAATTCACCGAGCGTTTCGACATCAAAGCGCCTCATTTCTCCATCTACGTCCGCAAGCAGTTGGAGGAGATGTTTGGCTACGACCGGGTGTACCGGGGCGGGCTCCGCGTCTACACGACGCTGGACCTGGCGCTGCAAGAACAAGCCCAGTGTGTAGCCCAGACACACGTCCGCCGCCTGTCGGGCGGTGACGAGGCAGCCATCATCCAACAGGCCATCGACGGCGGTTGTGAAGCGGCTCAATATCTCCCCCCCCTGAGAGCCCAAGACGTCGGCCGCGATCACGAAGTCGGCAACGCCGGCGTCATGGTCATTCGCCCGCCGACCGGCGAGATTATGGCCATGCTCGGCAGCCTGGACTATTGGGACGACTCGATCGACGGGCAATTCAACGTGACCATAGATGGCGAGGGACGCCAGCCCGGGTCGTCGTTCAAACCCTTCACCTATCTGACCCTGCTCGCCCAGGGGAACAACGCGGCCCACATGTTCCTCGACGTCCGCACCGCTTTTCCTCAATCCTCTGGCGCGCCCTACGTGCCCGAAAACTACGACCGCAAGTATCACGGCCCCCAACGTATGCGCTTGGCGCTGGCCCGGTCCTATAACATCCCCGCCGTCGCCGCGCTTCATCTGGCCGGCATCGATAACGTGATCCGCACCTCCCATAGCATGGGCATCAACACGCTCAATCGTGGCCTGGACTACTATGGTCTCAGCCTGACCCTGGGCGGCGGCGAGGTACACCTGCTCGACATGACTTACGCCTTCAGTGTCTTGGCCAACAACGGCCGGATGTACGGCGAGGAAATTCCGGCAGGGCAAAAACGGACCGGGTTCCGTGAACTCGACCCGGTCGCCATCCTGCGCGTCGAAGATCGCAATGGTAAAATACTCTACCAGTATTCGGAACCGGAGGGACGCGAAATTCTATCCCACCAACTGGCCTACCTGATGAACAGCATCCTGTCGGATCGCCAGGCCCGATGGGCGGGGATGGGGCTCAACAACGCGCTCGAGCTTTCCAACGAGCGACCGGCCGCCGCCAAGACCGGCACCACCAACAATTTTCGCGACGCCTGGACCGTCGGCTACACCCCTCAGATAGCGACCGGTGTGTGGGTGGGCAACACCGACAACAGCGAGATGAAGGATCTGCCCGGCCTGCGAGGCGCAGCGCCCATCTGGCACGCGGTGATGGAATACGCCCACCAGGGCCTGGACATCGTCCCATTCACCAGGCCAGATGGCCTGGTCGATCGACACGTCTGCGCGGTATCGGGCAAACTCCCCACCGAGCATTGTCCCACCGTCTCGGAGATTTTCATCCCCGGCACCGAGCCGACGGAACGGTGCGACATCCACCAGGCGTTCATGGTCAACCGCGAGACCGGCCGGTTGTGCACCGTCCACACACCGCCGGAGCTGTGCGAGGAGCGGGTGTTCGAGGTCTACCCGCCCGAGGCCGACGACTGGATCGCCAGCCTGCCCGAAGAGAGCCGTCCAAGCGTTCTCCCCACCGATTACGACACGGTGTACGGACCCTCGCGCAGCGACGCCGAAGTCGCCATTATCAGCCCCGCGCCCTATTCCTACATCCGGGGCACTGTGCCCATCACCGGAAACGCCCGGGGAGGTGATTTCAACTTCTATCGCGTCGTGTACGGTCGAGGATTGAACCCCACCGAGTGGTTCCAGATCGGTCCGGACCGTGGCGAACAGATTCATCACGGCGTGTTGGAGTTCTTCGACACCACCGGCCTGGACGGCCTGTACAGCTTGCGCGTCAGCGTCGTCGACCACGCGATGAACCTGCGCGAGGCGACGATCCAGGTGACAGTGGACAATATCACACCGACGGTCGACCTGACACATCCGATCGACGGTTCAGAACACCAAATTAGACCCGGTGCGTGGGTCAACGTCAACGCCGAGGTACAGGACTACTCCATCGACCGGGTCGAGTTCTATCACTATCCCGGTCCCAAGGAAAACGAAGCACCGCCAGACCTGCAGCCCTTCGCTGTGCGCACCGTCGCGCCCTTCAACGTCAACTGGCCCACCCAGGGGGGCGGGCAACACACGTTCTACGTCATCGCCGTGGACGAGGCGGGTAACGCGGCCACCAGTGAGCGCGTGAGCATCTACGTCGTGTCGCGCCAAGAGTAACTCGAAAATGGCCTCTTAGACTTAGACTTCGGAAGTCTCTTGGACAAGTTGCCAGCTAAAATGAAACCCACTCGCGTTTTTAGATCTATCAAAGGAGTTACACCATGTCTTCGGACGAAAAGAGACTGATCACCCCGGAAGATCTGTACCGTTTTCAACTCGTCACCGATTGTCAGATCTCGCCGGACGGACAGCACGTCCTGTTCTGCGTCCAGCGGGTGGACGAGGAAAAGGAGAAGAAGTACACCAACCTGTGGGTCGTTCCCGCCACAGGAGGCGCAGCCCGTCAATTTACCTATGGCGACCAGGTCGATCAACAGCCTCGTTGGTCGCCCGACGGGGAGAAAGTCGCCTTCATCTCCAATCGCGGCGACGAAAAACAGCCCCAAATCCACGTCATCCCATTTCACGGCGGCGAGGCCCGACCGCTGACCGATCTCAAAGGGGAGTTCGGCCCCTTCGAATGGTCGCCTGACGGCAAGCGACTCGTCTGCCAATTCCGCAAGAAGGACCAGGAGGCCATCGAGCGCGAGGAGGACGAGCAGAAGAAAGAGCTGGGCGTCGTCGCGCGCCACATCACGCGCGTGTTCTACAAGTTGGACGGGTATGGCTTCTTGCCCCAGGAGCGCTGGCACATCTGGACAGTCGACGCTCAAACGGGCGAGGCTCAACAACTGACCGACAGCGACGTCTACGACGACCTGGAGCCCACGTGCTCGCCTGACGGAGCGCAGATTGTCTATTGCTCCAACCACAGTGATGACCCCGATCTGGACCCCGACGCCGTAGACCTGTTCGTCATCCCGGCCGGCGGGGGCGAAGCGCGCAGGGTGGAGACGCCGGTGGGCCCCAAGGAAAAGCCCGCTTTCTCGCCCGACGGTCAATGGCTGGCTTACCTGGGCAAGGAAGGACGCGGCGAATGGTGGAAGAACACCAGCCTGTGGGTCGTCCCGGTCGACGGCGGCGACCCGGCCCGGAACCTGACGGGGCCGTTCGACCTGCACCTTGCCGCCAGCACGATCAACGACCTACCCGGGCATCTGCCGATGTCGCCGCCCACCTGGTCGAAGGATGGAAAGCGAATCTATTTCCAGGTCTCACGCCACGGGAACACCGTCCTGAAATCGATCGCGGTCGACAGCGAGGCAGCGATTCTGATAGACGTCATCGACGAGCGCGGCGTCGTGGGGAACTTCAACTTCGACCGGGCGCAAGCGCGGCTCACTTACTTGCACGCCGATATGACCGAGCCGGCCCAGGTTTGGCTCCAAGAGACCGCGACAGGCGAAGCGCGCCGGTTGACCACCTTCAACGACGATCTGTTGCAATCTATAGATCTGGGCCAGATCGACGAAGTCTGGTTCGAGGGCGCCGGGGGCGACGACCTGCAGGGCTGGATCCTCAAGCCCCCCGGCTTCGATCCCGACCAGCAATATCCAGCCATCATCGAAATTCACGGCGGCCCTCGCGCCCAGTACGGCAACTTTTTTATGCACGAGTTTTATTACCTCGCGGCCCAGGGGTACGTCGTCGCCTTCTGCAACCCACGCGGCGGGCAGGGATACGGCGAGGCCCATTCCAGGGCCATTGTGAACGACTGGGGCTCGGTCGATTACGACGATCTGATGGTCTGGGCCGATTGGGTGGCCCAGAAGCCTTTCGTCGACTCCGACCGTCTCGGCGTCACCGGCGGCAGTTACGGCGGTTACATGACCAGTTGGATCATCGGGCACACCGAGCGGTTCAAGGCCACCGTCACCCAGCGCAGCGTCACCAACCTGGTCAGTATGTACGGTTCCAGCGATTTCAACTGGTCGTTCGAAAAAGAATTCGGCGACGCGCCGCCCTGGGAGAATCTCGAAAATTACTGGCGCCAGTCGCCGATGAAGTACGTGGGCAACGCCACGACTCCCACCCTGATCATTCACAGCGAGCAGGATCTACGGTGCGACATGGAACAGGACGAGCAATTATTCGTGGCGCTCAAGAAACTGGGCGTCGATACCGAGTTCGTCCGCTTTCCCGAAGAGCCTCACGGCCTCTCGCGCGGCGGGCGCACCGACCGGCGCATCGTCCGGCTCGAACACATCGCGCGCTGGTTCGACCGCTACCTGAAGGATACAGGCGTACGCGAAACGGGTGGGGAGTAGAATTTCCAAGCACAGATTTTCACAGATTCACACAGATCTAGTAAAAACAAGATGAATCTGTGTTAATCCGTGTTCGATTTCGTTAAAAGTGTCAGTCCACCAGATCTGTATATTAGACTTTATAACATTTAACGATCCAGCCTTCGGAGGTCTGAGATCAGCTAGTGCCATCG
Source organism: Chloroflexota bacterium (assembly GCA_011046405.1). Lineage (GTDB taxonomy): Bacteria > Chloroflexota > Anaerolineae > B4-G1 > B4-G1 > DSAR01. The sequence continues at coordinate 5,672 of DSAR01000523.1, forward strand.
TCAAGTTAATTCGTGGCACAAATACGCGCCAATACACACAGAGCAGTACTGAGCCGCCCAGGTCTTAATA